>DASYPF010000357.1:0-12666 GCA_036006905.1 Acidobacteriota bacterium | reverse complement strand
TTTGGATGATCAGGTCGACTGTTTTCGTGAGGGTCAAAACAATTGGCAAAGAGAATCTGAAGCCGGCGCAAATCCATCGTTATCTCTTTCATCTCCATCTTTCCGATCTTCTGAAGCCGGCGCTGCAGGCCACTGTCTAACTTTGGCCTTCGGATGGGCTGGACACTGAGCAGTTAGTCAACGCTGATTCCCAATGCCGCGGCTATTGCTATTGAACCCGCTTTCGTCAACCTGCAGTCTGGCATCTGTTATTCGGCGCGCCGCTCCCTTCTGGTCGCGGTTCTGACGTTGCTGTCCCCCTCACCTGCTTGAACATCTCAACCCGCCCGCGAAATCTGCGACGCTGCAAACTTGCCAACCTGTTAACCGCAACTGTAACCTGATAACCGGTAACTTATGCAATGACCGAAGGGTCAAATCTCGTCCAGTACCATCATTAGATCGCGGACGTTGTTCTCCATGCCAGGTTTATACCGAAGGCGATAGTAGAGTTCGGCAAATTTGCTGGCGCTGGCATGGAGATCGGTGGATTCGATCCTTTCCACGAGTTCTCGCGCGGTCTCGCCTCTTTTTCTGGAAAATCCTCGAGCCTCCAGTTTGCGAAGGAAGCGCAAGTAGATGCGCGAAACCAGGAGATCTTCTACCCGTTTTGCACGGGAGTGCGGCAACAGAGCCGCCAGCCAAGCCAGCAAGACCAGCCGCATCCGAAACAGCAGCAAGCCCGCTGCCAACGCTGCTGCGATCCACACCAAGGAGAGATCAGGAACCGTCCACGGCTGCGATTTCCAGGATGTCCAAAAATTCTCCAATGCCCGTCTCCACTGCTTCGACCACAGGTCCACCCGTCCCGAGACGTTGGATACATTGTCCCGAATGGAGCGGAAGAGAGAAGCCTGCTTCCAAACATCGTACGTGACGACCTCTGTTGTCCAGAAAAGATCGATGGCATCAAAGAAGTGCCCCAACCCCGCCATCCATCCGAATGCGGGCGCGTTCGGAGCCGATGGCGTAGGATCGAATTCCACCCAGTCGATGCCCGGGAAGTAAGCCTCAACCCAGCTATGGGCATCCGACTCGCGAACAATGAAGTTGTTGCCCCAATTATTGAACTCACCACGTTGAAATCCGTTGACGATGCGCGCTGGAATGCCCAGGGTTCGAAGCATCACCGTCTGGGCGCTGGCAAAGAATTCGCAATGGCCTGCTCGCGCGTCAAAAAGAAAATAAGCCAGCGGATCGGCGCTGTGAGGAACATTGATGTTCAGCGTATAGCCGTAACTGGTCTTCAGGAAGCTCTCGATAGAGAGGGCCTTATCGCGAATATCTCTGTCCTTTGCCGTTACCTGCAGCGCCAGTTCGCGGATGCGCGGGTCGATATCAGGCAGCCACAAGTAACGGCGCGCGATCCATTGCGGAATCTGGCCTCGCATTCGCTGTGCCAACAACTCATCCCGGTCGACCAGCGTGGAATGCAAGGTATATTTGGCGCCCGAATAGGGCGATTTCCCATACGAGAAACTGTCTCCTGCGTCCATTTCCAGGTGTTGAATCTCGTTGGAGACGGTGAGTAATTGCGGAGCATGAAAAAGAACGCTCGGATTGCCGGGCTCGATTACGAAAATCTGGCGCAGGACGCTTTCCGCCCGGTACGGCTGGCTTCCCACCTGATAACCGCCGCTCGCGTTGGGAACAATGGTATGCCGCTCAGGGCCGCGGAACCATCCCGAACCGTCAAAATTAGCAAGCGTGATTCCGCGCCATTTCAGGTTCAAGGGAATTTGTTCGAGTGGACGGTTTACAATCACCCGCATGACTACTGCCGGATTGAGTTTGATGCGTCCGATGTCACCCAGATTGACATGTTGGCTGAATCCGGAAAGAGTGCTTGCCCTGGGCGAACTGCCCAGGAAGCTCGACTGGAAGCGCGGCAGAATGAAAAAGAAAGGCACCGCCAGACCGCACATCAGCAGCGTAAGCAGCGCGATGTTGGTAAAGAAGGTGCCGGCGCCCCAAAAAATATCGCTCTTGTCGATCTGATCGAACGCCTGCTTTGACGAAAAAATCTCATGCAACACGAGGCAGGCGACGGCAAACAGCAGGAAGAAAAACACATTCACCAGAAAAATAATGCTGATGGTGAAAGTAGTGGCAATTAGGATCTGGGCAAACGAGAAGAGATACAGAAACAGATAATCGCGCGGCCCTTTCTTGCTGAACAACTTGATGGCGGAAACGAAGAATACCAGGTGGACGGTGGCCAGCACCGGACGCGAGAAATAGAACAAATCCACGACATAGAACATCAGGTAGAGCAGCATCAAAACGTTCTGGAATTGCACCGGCAACAGGTTTTTGCGCTCGTCCCACCACCAACTGCTGATCAATACCAGCGAGTAGAGCAACACGCCCGACAGGTCCACCGCGCCGGTAAACGCCAGCGCCAGGAATCCGCTCACAAACAGGCCGTAGGACGCGATTTTAAAAAGTCGCTCAAATTTCATAGCTGGTGAAAGTAAACCACATGCGATGTTCGCCAAATGGCAGCCGGCACAGAACCCGTCGGCGCCGAAGTGATTACGATCTTGAAGACTTCGTCGGGCCGAACAAACGACATACGTCGGGAGATTAAATCCCAGAATGAAGCTCCGGTATTTTCGATCCTTGCGCGCGTAAGAATCTCCAGTATCTCCATCAACTGCTCGCTGCGGGAGTGGCTCGGATTGCTGGAGTCGCCCGCCGTCACGAGTTGGATCGGCGCTCCCTCTTCGTGAAAGTGTGAGGCGACGCTGGCAGCCAGCGTCACTGCGTCTTCAAATCTCTCGTGGGGCCTGGTGTTGTCCAGACAGATGCAAACCTGATTTTCATAACCCTCGGAGAAATCGCGCACCATCAACTGCCCTACCTTGGCGCTGGAACGCCAGTGTATGTGCCGAAACGAATCTCCGCCCTGATAGTCGCGAATCTGATAAAGGCTCTCTCCCTGTCCCTTGCGAAAGGTTTCCCGCTCGCCCTGGAGAAACGGCAACAGATGCATAAAATTCTCGATCGGCTTGATTTCCGGATAGACCAGCACTTCCCTTTCCGGATGTAACGCCCGGCCACGCTGGAAGAAACCGAAAGGAAATCGCGTCATCAGGTTGACCTTGGAGATGCGATAGACGCCCCGGCGCGGAAACTTGTACCGAACCGTATGAGAATGGGTCCGATCCGGTTCGAGGAAAGGGAAATAAAAGCTCAAGCAGTGAGTCGCCCCTTCGATTGATTCCAGAAAGGTTTCCGCTCGGAGCGAAAAACTGGGCATCCATCGCTTTTCGTTGCGCAGCGTCCAGAGAAAATGCGCAGGCCGGGTCGCAAAAAGCTGCGACGGGAAGTGATAGCCGATCGCCAGCCCGCTCAAAACCAGCTTGGCCAGGATCCCCGAAACCAGATAGGAAACCAGTAGAGCCGAAACGATCAGGATGAGCAGGTTGTTACCGGTATTGAGCGCCGCGATGGCAATCACGGTGATCAAGAATGCGGAAAAAATCCCCAGGCCGGTAAACGTAAAAAGCTGCAGCGAGGCCAGAATCCGCCAGCGCACTTGCGCCAGTAATTTAGGAACTAGAATCATCCCCGCCACCAGCGCCATTATCAGAGCCAGGAGCGAAAGCGTGGCGGCAAAAAAATACTTTCCAGCATGCGCTGCACTCGACGAGGCGAGCGCAACAATCAGGGCCAGTGTGAGAATCACCGACCCAGGCAAAAACTCGCGCCATTTCCAATCGATCCAAAACCGCCGATTCATACCGGAACTTCCACCTCTTCCAGGATTTCAGAAATGATCGATTCGGCCTCTTCGCTTTTCTTCAACAATGTGGTATGGCGCGCGCTGATCACTACGCGGTGGGCCAGCACCGAAATGGCCATCCGTTTGACGTCATCGGGAACGACGTAATCGCGGCCCTGCAGGTAGGCCGAAGCCTGCGACGCGCGATACAGGCTCAGGCTGCCTCGCGGGCTGATACCCATGCTCAGGTATTCGCTCTGTCGCGTCCTCTCAATAATGGACATCAGGTAATCGGTCAATGAGTTGTTCATTGCCACTTGCGCCACTTCTGCCAGCATCAACTGGAGGTCCTGGCCGGTCATGACCAGTTTGCCCTCAATGCGCGCGATGCGCTCCTGATCGCGAAGAATTTCCTTCTCGCTGACGCGATCCGGATAGCCCATGCGGATACGCATCAGGAAGCGATCCAATTGGGATTCCGGAAGCGGATAGGTCCCGTGATGTTCGATGGGGTTCTGTGTGGCCACAACGATAAAAGGCCGCGGGAGCGAATAGCTGGTACCGTCGACAGTAATCTGCCTGTCATTCATTGCTTCCAGAAGCGCGCTTTGCGTCTTGGGAGTGGTGCGGTTGATCTCATCGGCAAGAATTACATTCGCGAACAGCGGACCTTGGCGAAATTCAAATTCGTTGCGCGCCGGATTAAAAACCGAAACCCCGATCAAGTCGGAAGGAAGCAAGTCGCTGGTGAACTGGATCTTGTGAAAGCTGCAACCCAGGCTTTGGGCTATCGCTTGTGCCAGCGTCGTTTTCCCTACGCCGGGCACATCTTCAATCAGCAAATGGCCGCCGGCCAACACGCAGGTCAGCGCCAGATCGACGACATCATCCTTGCCGCGAATGACGGCCCGGAGCGATTGCCTAAGCTTCTCAATCGATGGATTCAAACGACAACCTCATTTAACAGCCTCCATTTTAACATTTGGATGAGTGATTAGGGATGCAGAGACGAAAAACCGGTGAAACAGAAACCGCGATGGTAATCCTCGAAGATGAAAAACAAACAACGCCTTTCCCGGAATCTAGTGGTGAAGGCCAACATCAAGTTCGCTGCCCGCCATTACTCCCGGATTATTCATAAATCTCTTGTAGGGACAAAGTGAGCCGCGCAGCGGCGCAGAGAATTGTAGCCGAGGCCGAGGGAAGACTACAGAGAGTGTGACAGTTTTTAAAGTGTCACACTCGCCAGCCTGCGGCCGGCCAGGATCTAAAGAAAACGGAAAAGCGGTTCAGGGCTGTTGCCTTATCTGACCGCGAGCGCGAGAAGTTGTGAAAAAATACTGAGCCGCGCACGTAAGGGCGTGTCGCCCAAAAGTAGATCTCTGTGAATCCTTCGTGACCTTTGTGGCTCTGTGGTGAAGAGTTCGACGGGAATCAACACAGAGCCACAAAGAACACGAAGGTTGCACAGAGAAAACCGTTTGGGCAACACGCACGTAAGCAAGCGGACACTTCCAGCTGCAAAGCTCGAGTTGTCTTTGATGTTTTTGGACACGGAAACCGCCGAGAACACGGAATGTTCTTAGCACATTCTCTCTGGGCCTCTCTTGGCAAACGACTCAGAAATAATCAGAGTCCGTGTTTTCTGCTTTATCCGTGTACGAGAGTTTTTGGACACGGAAACCGCCGAGAACACGGAATGTTCTTAGCACTTTCTCTCCGGGCTTCTGTCGGCCAATAACTCAGAAATAACCAGAATCCGTGTTTTCTGCCTTTATCCGTGTACGAGAGTTTTTGGACACGGAAAACCGCCGAGAACACGGAATGTTCTTAACACTTTCTTTCTGGGCTTCTGTCGGCCAATAACTCAGAAATAATCAGAATCCGTGTTTTCTGCCTTTATCCGTGTACGAAAGTTTTTGGACACGGAAACCGCCGAGAACACGGAATGTTCTTAACACTTTCTCTCCGGGCTTCTGTCGGCCAATAACTCAGAAATAATCAGAATCCGTGTTTTCTGCTTTATCCGTGTACGAGAGTTTTTGGACACGGAAACCGCCGAGAACACGGAATGTTCTTAGTTAGCACATTCTCTCTGGGCCTCTCTTGGCAAACGACTCAGAAATAATCAGAATCCGTGTTTTCTGCTTTATCCGTGTACGAAATTGATCGATCGCGCGTCCGTTTGCTTACGCGCGCGGCTCAGTATTTTGGCCGGCGTTCATTTGCGGCCGGTTTCCCGCGGCCGCCCAGAAACCGTTCCACGAAACTGCGCAGGTCGTTGACCGAGGAGTCGGAAAGAATTCTGAAAACCAGCGAGTGGCATCCGGCGGGCAATTCTCGGCGCGTCAATGAATGCGCCTAGCCAAACAAAGCCCGCTGGACAAACCAGAACGTTCCAATCAAGGCAACCAGTATGGAAAAGGCGGGAGCATAGCGAATGACGAAATTGGGTTGTCTTTTTAGCCACCAAATCAGTGGAAGCACCAGCAACACGACTGCGGCCTGTCCCAGTTCGACTCCGAAATTGAAAGAAAACAGCGGCACGGCGATACTGACTCCGCCGGCGCCAATACCGAGCTCGCGCAGCGCCGAAGAAAAGCCAAAGCCGTGGATCAGTCCAAAACCAAACGCCAGCACCCAACGGCGCTTGGGGTGGGGAGCAAAGATGTTCTCGACACCGACATAAACGATCGAAGCGGCGATCATTGGCTCCACAATCCCTGGCGGAATCTGAGCCAGGTTGAGCGTCGCCAGCGCCAGGGTAATCGAGTGAGCCACGGTGAACGACGTGACAATCTTACTGATTTGGAGCAGCCCTCCGCCGGCGAGCAGAAGCCCGATCAGAAAAAGGAGATGATCATAACCGGTGAGAATGTGCCTTATCCCAAGAAGCAGGAATTGCCCCGCCGGCGACTCCTCTCTGAAAGCTGATGCAGCATCAAGCTCGACGACATTGGCGTTAGCATTCAACATCCGCTCTATCACGACACTTCCATTCGCATCTTTCAGCGAAAAGAACTGCCGGTGGCCGGAAGGAAGATTTTTCAGAATCGGCAAGTGAACGGCCAGATGAGAGCCTGTCTTTCTCGGATAATGAAGAGTGAATTGGACGGCGCCACTGTTGTCTGATCGCGGTGTTTTAACCTCAGGTTCGGCCTTTTGCCCATCAAAGTAAACTTCCATCGCGTTGAATGCAATTTTTTCCAACTGTGCAAGCGCTGTTGCCGTTGGTTCGCGGGGGGGCGCGGAATTGTTCCCGACAGCGAGAGGAGAGAGCGCCTCAACATCCTTGCGGGCCAGCGTCATACACGCTTCCAGCCGATCTCGCTGCAACCGCATCTCCACTGAACTGAGTCCCGGGTCGTGGGCCTGCACGATCCGGCCTGCGAGAAGGACGAAAAGAACGATCAGAGTGGTGAAGATTCTCGCAGAGAAGCTTTCACCGCGAAGGCGCGAAGGACGCGAAGCTGGTTGGGGTGCTTTCGAATTTACGCGAGTCATCGATTTTCAGATTGCTGATTCAAGGATCTGGTGTTCAAAGTCTCGGGTCCCCAAGTCTCAGAAGTGAGAAAAAATCAACCACCAAGGACACTAAGGACACCAAGGGACTTGCAGCTTCGAGTGATCAGCCTCACTGTAACTTAGCGAGTATCTCGGCCTTAGCCCAAAGCTGATCACTGGAAACTGAAAGCTGCTTGGTGTCCTTGGTGTCCTTGGTGTTCAATTTTTTCTCGCCTTCTCAGCTCCCGGGCCTAAAGTCTCAACTTCCGGGGTCCCCAAGTCTCGGACAGCCAGCGTAGGTCACGAATTCAAGGTTCGAAGTTCGGAACTTTGAACTCGAAACCTTGAACCCGGAACCCGATACCCGATACCCGGAACCCGTTAACCTACGGATGCGAGTGGACGCGACCGTTCAAGGGGGTTGCCGCGTAGGGCATGACCTTGTTATAGACGGCGTCGTTCTTGTCCACATTGTCACCCGCCGGCCCTCTCACAACTGGCGGGAGCACGCGCAGGTCGCTGATGAGCGCAGTGACTGCGATGTCAACCACATCGTCACCAAAACGCCTGCCGTTCGGCCAGCCGCCCGGCACCACTCCGTTCCCGAAGCCTGATTGCACTTTGCTGGTGAGCACGTCGTTGCCGAAAATGCTCAGACGCGAAAAGCCGGGATCATCGGGAGTCGTTGGATGAGTTGCCCCGCCGCCGGCCAGCCGAGCCGGCGCCGTGGAGAGGTCAACCTTGATCATGTCGGGAATAAAAATGCCGGCAATGTCGCTCCGCCCGCTGTCAATGCCGGGGACCGAATTATTCAGCACCAGCAAGTTCAGCAATTTCGCCAGCTCTGGATTTTCGGCGTACTTCCGGAAGAGCTGATTGTCTACAACAGGACTGGTCTGGTTGTACAGATCCTTGTCCTTGAGGGCCACTAGCGCTTCGCAGAACAGCGGATTTCCCTGCCGTCCGACCTGAACAAAATCGGATGCATTGATCATTTCGCTGAGAACAAACTGCACCCGCCGCCGCGAGGTCGTCGCATAGACGCCGACGACTTGCATGTCTCCGCCGATGTCGTCAAAGGGAATCTGCAAAACCATGGTATGGACGTTGAATCCCCCTTGCGAATCCTGGGCCTGTCCGGCAGGGCGAAGTTGCAGCAGATCAAAGATGGCGTTGATATCCGCGTAGAATCCGTCGTCACGCTGCCCCGCCCAGGCACGGTATCCATTGCTCAGGCTGGCGATCGTCTGGACTGTGTAACGGTCCAGATCCGATTCGCGCGTCACGCCGTCTTTCGCTCGGCCGGCACCGCTATTCAAGTTGTACTGAGGCGTGGCGATTCCCTGGTTATTGGGCGGGACAATTCCTGTCCCAAGGACTAGGCCCCTCTCGGAGAATGGATCGTTTCTCCGGTCAATTTTTGTGACCGTGTAAGTCTGGGTCAGATTCTGCGATGCGTCGTCGACGTTCTGAATCACACCGAGGTAGGACTGAAGAATCGTATCCACGCTCTTAAAACGCGTGCTGAACCGGAACTGGTAGGTTACGGTGGTACGCCCGGCGGCAAGATCGCCACCCGTCGCCAGATGAATCTGATAAAGCACGTTGGGATCGAAGTTGTACTTGTTCGGCCCGATTCCCGGCTCTTCGTGCGGATAGACGGCCAGCGCCGTCGTCAGGTACTTCACACCGTTGACCGTCGAGACGAACGCATAAACATCGGTGGTATTGGCTGCCGGATCCAGCACGATCAGCGGAGCATCCATGTGGCTGGATGCTCGTGCCGCTGTAGGGAACAACACCAGCAACGCCAGCATCGCTCCCCAGTGTATGATCTTGAAAACTGTCTTCATTGAACACCCTCCTTTGGAGTGAATGATTGGTTGACCTTACTTGGATCGCTATTAACGCGCAGATGTGACTCATATGGGCGCGCCGCTCCCTTCCGGTCGCGGCTCTGTGGGTGCCGATTAGTCGCCTTGCGCCATTGCGACTTTTGCGTCTTGGCGTTCGGACGCGCAAATTGCGCCGTCAAGAGCTGCTGCTCGGAAGGAAGGAGCATCTGTTGCAGGCTTCTCGCTCGGGCCAGCCACCGGTGCGCTTCCTTGTTATGCCCTGATCTTGCGGCAATCATGCTTGCATGAAAGAAGAGCCGGGCATCGTTGGTTCCCACTGCAAGAGCACGATTCAGCAAGTTGCGCGCTTCACTCAGTCGGCCTGCTGCCGCCAGCGACCAAGCAAGGGCGTCAAGTGTGAAGATATCGCCGCGAGCTTCAAGCTCTCGTTGCGCCAATTGAAGCGCGGTATCGACCGATTCCCCGCGCGTGGCAAGGAAAAGAGCGAAGGTTCGAGGATCGTTGCTGGCGCCTTTCTGCTTCAATTCAGCTTCCACGAATCCCGCTTCCCGGCTGCGCCCTGTCGCACGCAGCGAATCGGACAAGATCCACTGATACTCGGGCAACGGATTCGCGCCGGCTGCACGCTGCAGGGAATCAATCGCCTCGGAAGTTTTGCCTTGACCCAGTAGCGCGCGACCCCTAACCAGAAGAGCAGGCGCGTAACCGTGCAGGAAACCAAGCGCTGCCTGGCACGAATTCAGTGCCTCTTTTGTGGCGCCGTTCTGCAATTGATAGAGCGCCAAGCGCGAGTATGCCCAGGCGACTGATTCCGGATCCTGCGGGCTGGCGGCAGTAACAGCCATGGCCATCAACTCGATCGCTCCTCGCAGATCTCCCCGCAACCAGCGAACATGGGCCGCGCGCGCGTAAGACTGGTAAAACGGCCTTAAATCCATCATCTTCTGATACGCCAGCTCGGCCTGGTAAAGCTTCCCCTGCTCCATCAGCGCGTCGCCCAGCAGTCCATAGTCCAGGAACGATCCGCGCTTGGCCACGACCTGCCGCGCCAGAGCTTCTGCCTCTTTGAAGCGGTGCAACTGATGCAGCACATGCCCGCGAAGGAGCACAGCCTGGAGGTTGCCAGGATCTTTGGACTCGAGGCACTGCGCGCACTGGTCGGCCAGGGTGTAATAACCCGAATCATGGGTTAAGCGCGCTTTCGCCACAAATCTCTGTCCCAGTTGCTCCAGTGCGATACTGGGATGGGACGTCATTCGCGCCGCGCGCTGAAGAGCAGCAATCTGCTCATCAATTTTCTCTGCACTGTCGGACCCCGCCAGGGGCGCAAGCGCCATGGCACAAGTGTCCGGCTTTGCTGCAGCCTTGCTCGCGCTTTCGCCGTGCTTGCCGCATCCGGCGATAGGAAGGAGAACAACGGTCAGGCAGAAGTAAAGAATTGGAACGCGTCTCATCGAACCCCCAAGAAATGTCAAACTGCGTAACACTAAGGCAATACGGAGGGAGGGTCGGCTGTGGATTTATGTTGTGAGAAAAAAAGTCGAAGGTCGGAGGTCGGAATGACGAATAACGAAGTTCGAATGTCGAATGCTGGCGAAATTCGAGTGACCACCGATGAATGAGGACACTGCAGGATCGCCAGTCGATTCAATCTTCTGCATTCGACATTCGAACTTCGTCATTCGTCATTTCGACCTTCGTCATTCGTCATTTCGAACTTCGTCACTCGACATTTCGACCTTCGTCATTCTAAATTTCCCATATGCAGCAGATCCTTTACGATGGTGGCGGCGATCGGCTCTCTTCCAGAAATCCCGCCGCGCAGGAAAAACGTGCCCAGGATGTCGGTTTCAAACTCAATGGCTTTTTCCGTGCCGTTGACAAAATAGAACGGATCGTAGGGCCGCACCGGCTCTGGGCGAACATGCAGCTTCCATCGGCTCTCAGAATATTCGGCCCGTGCGAAAAGCTTATAATTGGAGCCGGTAGCAGCAACACCGCGGATGCCCACGACCTCCACATCGCTCAACTTCAAACGCGCGCCAACGACTGCATTGCTTATGATGAGAAGTTTGCATGCCGTGTCCCAGCCATCCAAGTCAAAGGACGGATCCGGCTCTGCAATCCCCAGGCTCTGGGCCTCCTGCAAGGCGAATTCAAGAGATTGCTTGCGCTGAAACATCCTCGAAAGGATGTAGTTGGTCGTTCCATTCAGAATGCCGCGAATTCTCGTCACGCGAGCCGGCGGCAGTTCCTGCAGCGCAAATGAAGAGGTCGGAAGTGCCCCGCCTGTGGCGGCTCGGTATGCGATCTGGTGCTGCCTGATGCACGCAGCGCTCAGCCGTTCACAACCATGCACCAGCGGCCCTTTGTTGACTGTCACGAGATTCAGTCCAGCCCGCACGATTGCCAAGTCGAGCGAAAGCGCCGGTTCTCCATCCTGCAAATTGTTGGGCAGCGTTTCTATTACCGTTTGGACGCCGGCATCGATACAGTGCCTGGCAAAAAGTGCCGGGTCTTGATGCCAGTCGGCGGGCTCCCAGGCTTCCGCCGGCGCGACGGTCAGTTCAGCGTCGATGCGAGTTAAATCGAGGTAACCTTTGGAATTGGCTGCAAGACAGATCTTGAGTTCCAATCCATACTCGCGCCGCAGTCGTTCCGCGTTGCTGTTTTGGAAGGAAAAAAATGCCCGGGCAACATTTCCATACCCGAGAAGCGCGATGCGCACGGGAAGATCTCCTGGGACCGCCGCGTCAGCTATCAGCTATCAGCGGTCAGGTGCCAGTGTCAGAGCCCGGAGCGTAAGCGACGGGTCCCGCCAGATTAGCAACGTTTGCCAGAGGAAGGTTTCGAAAGCCGACTTACTCTGGCAGGACCCGTCGCTTACGCTCCGGGCTCTGACACTGGCACCTGATAGCTGCTGATAGCTGTGCGCCACTGCCGCGGTACGTTTGCGACGAATCAGATTGAAGTTTTCCGGAGCGCCAGCACTCGGAAGAGTCCCTTAACCGCGAGATGAATGAGGATGTAAACCATCAACGCGACCAGAGCCGAGAGCATAAAACGGAATCGGCCGCTTGATGGGTCGGGCATGATTCCCCGAAAAGGAGCAAGCAAAGGCGCGGACAGGACGGCTATGAGCCGCATAAATCCGGCCGACCGATTTGCGCCAATCGCTTCCAGCACTACATCCAGGCTGATTAACCCGTAGGCTAAGTAGAAGAGATAATCTACGACTTGCGCAATGCGGGCAACCACTCTGGCTCGTTGCAACTCGGTCTCGGTTTCCGAAACTTCTCGAATTGCTTTACCCTTCAGCGCGCCGGCCAGACTCTTCGCTTCCGTCTCATCCTTGGCGGTGAGCCTATTGGCGCTGCGGGCGATCTCTTCATGAACGTCTTTGCGGATTTCTCCCTTAACCGCTTCGTGCTGCTCGATTTTCTGAGATTCGTCGATTTTAAGCTTGTCGTCGTCTTCCATGGCTCTTCACTCCTCCCCAAGACAGTTTACCCACGAATTCCAGGAAAGAATATAGTAGCC
>DASYPF010000356.1:0-10349 GCA_036006905.1 Acidobacteriota bacterium | reverse complement strand
CCCCTGGCACGCGCTCGCGTTGACCACTTGCACGCGTTCGCGGTTGACCGCTGGGATTTTTGGTCGGGGCGAGAGGATTCGAACCTCCGACCTCACGGTCCCGAACCGTGCGCGCTACCAAACTGCGCCACGCCCCGATCTCCAGCAGCAAGAAAGCTGATAGGCAAAAAGAGTTATTCTAGAGTTGGGCCGTTAGTTTGTAAACCGATTTAGACGAATTTAGACGAATTGCGGATTGCGGATTTCGGATTTCGGATTTCGGATTGCGGATTGAAAATGGAAAACTGTCCGTGGTCCGTTGTCAGTTGTCAGTTGTCAGTTGCCGCTGACGCAGCAGCAGCGCCTGAACTGACGTTTGCTCTCAGGTTTGCCGTCAACCCAGATTTGTGCTCCACATTAGCGAGTACAACTGGCCACGGACAACTGACAACGGACCACGGACAGTTTTTCCATTTTCAATCCGCAATCCCAAATCCGCAATCCGCAATTGATTTACCGTCTTCTCTTGCCGCCGTTCAGGCTCCTGCGGATTGATTTTAAAACATCGTGTGCGGTCTGGTCGCGCTGCAGAGGCGAGATCGAAACATAGCCGCTCTTGACGGCAAAATAGTCCGTGTCCGGCTCGACGTTCCATTCGCTTTGATCCTCGCCGATCCAGTAATATTTTCTTCCTCGAGGATCGTCCTTTTCCGCAATGAAAGATTGAACCAGCTTGGTTCCCTGTCGAGTGACCTTCACTCCCAGCGGCTTGTCCACGGGAAAATTCAGATTGAGAAACACGCCCGGCGGCAAACCGTGCTTCAAAATCCTGATTGCCAGCTCCCGCGTGAAATCGGCTGCCACTGAATAATTTGGTTTGTTACGAAGCACCGCCTGGGAGACAGCCATGGCCGGGATTTGATACAGCGAGGCTTCTCGCGCCGCGGCCACCGTGCCTGAGTACATGGTATCGTCTCCCAGATTGGCTCCCGCATTGATGCCCGCAATGACCATGTCGGGCTTTCGGGGGCTGATTTTCTGCAGCGCAAACAGGACGCAGTCAACCGGGGTGCCGGTCACGGCGTATCTGCGTCGTCCGGCAGTATCAATCCGAACTGGATGATGGATGGTCAATGAGTGACTAGTCGCGCTGCGCTCTTCGGAAGGCGCGACGACGATCACTTCCGCCACAGTTTCCAAAGCGCGCGCCAGACTTCGAAGACCCGGAGCGCGAATGCCGTCATCGTTGGTAACTATGATTAATAGTTTGGACATCAGGAAGAATAGAAATTATACGACAACTTTATCCCATTGCGGAATGAAACGAATACGGAATGCGGAATTTGACGAGGTCAGTTGTCCGTTGTCCGTAGTCAGTTGTACGCAATTGAGGGAAAGGGGTGGCAGCGGCTGTGAGTCGGCCCAATCCGAGCCAATTTCGGATTGCGGATTGAAAATGGCAAGACAGACCAGGCGCTGCTGCTGTGTCAGCAACCACGGACAACTGACAACGGACCACGGACAGTTTTTCCATTTTCAATCCGCAATCCGAAATCCGCAATCCGAAATCCGCAATCCGAAATTGGCTCGCATTGGGCCGACTCACAGCCGCTGCCACCCCTTTCCCTCATGACCAAACGCAAAGACATCGGGGTGGAAAACCTCCGCCAATATTTCCAGTGACTCGGCCAATCGTGGGCCGGGCCGGTTGAAATACTGATTGCCATCGGCGAGGTAGACCCGCCCATCGCGCGCTGCACTGAGATCGTGCCATCCTGGTCTTCTTGTTAAAATGACCATCTCTTTTCGGGAACGTTCGATGTCCCAGCCACAAGGCAAAACAACAATAATGTCAGGATCCTCTTTTACTAACTGCTCCCATGACATCCAGGGAGAATGTTTGCCTGCTTCACCGAATAAATTGACACCACCTGCCATCTCAACCAGTTCTGGCATCCAGTTCCCGGCGGCCATCAGCGGCTCAACCCACTCGATGCAGGCGATCGTAGAGTGTCTGGGAAGCTCGCGCGCAATTCCGGCAACAGCTTCCATTCGCTCTTTCAGGCGCGTTACCAATTCGCGCCCTTTTGGCAAAGCGTCGAGCGCCTCGGCCACACGCGCAATGTCGTTCCAAACATCCGAGAGTGCGTTGGGTTCGAGCGAAACGATTCGAGGTCGTGAATCGAGCCACTCACAGACCGCCCGCTCTACATCCCGCAGACTGACGGCACACACTTCACACTGCGACTGAGTGATGATCACATCGGGACAGAGTTGCCGCAGGCGCCCGGCATCGACCCGGTAGACCGACAGACCCTCCTGCAAAATTGCTTTAACGCGCTGGTCCAACTCATAACCGCTTCCTTCTGTGTTGAATTTCGGTTCGGTGCAGACGGGGAGTTGCTTGACCGTCTCGGGGAAATCGCATTCATGCGAGCGGCCTACCAGGTCCTTCTCAAAACCAAGCGCGCAAACAATTTCCGTGCTGCTGGCGATTAGCGATACGATTCGCATACTCATAATTTTGCCGCAAATGGACGCGAATGAACGCGAATGTTTTTTGAATTGGAACACAGATAAACGCAGAGTACACAGGTTTAGCCCTGGGACCCTGGGGGGCAAGTCGAGATTGACACTTTTGGCAATGCTGACGTGCCCCCTGGGGTCTGAGGGCGAAGTCCGTGTGTTCTGTGTTCATCCGTGTCCAACTTTCAAAAAACATTCGCGTCTCTTCGCGGCAAAACTTAATTGCGGTCCCCTAATTTGACACATTTTCCATCTGCATGATAGAAACCTTGCTCAGTCGGGACGTGGCGCAGCCTGGTAGCGCACTTGCTTGGGGTGCAAGGGGTCGGCAGTTCAAATCTGCCCGTCCCGACCATTCCTCGAGATTGGCTGGGCGCATCTCCCGGTCCCGAAACCCGTGTCAGTCCGTGTAATCCCCCTCTTTTTCTGAATTCTTGAACAATCCGGCCGAAGAACAGGCTTGCGCCATTGTGGAGAAGCTGTGAAAAAATTGGCTTCACCGCCGAGACGCGGAGATTCGCGGAGAATTCCATCTCTGCGTCAACTCTGCGTTTTCTGCGCTCGGCGGTGAGTGCAGTTTGTCAATTTTCATCTAAAGAACAATTTTTTCACTTCGGGCCTGGGGGCCTCGGATGTAGGCGTAATAAGTAAATTGGCTGCAGTGCTGAAAAACCTTGCCCTTCCGGGGCCTGCCGTTGGATGATATGGGGTAACTGCTTTTAATTCAGGCGATTTCAGGAACTCGTTGGCAGTTCTCTTCGGTTATGGGGCCCAGGCGCGGGGAAACCTTGCGCCTTCAAAGGAGTTGATTGTGAAAAATAAGCGGACCACCAGAGACCGGAGACCCTCTGCTTCACGTCCACCTGCCGTGGGCGAACGCCGAAGATCCCTGGCCGATGTCAGCAGGAACTCATCCGAGTTTCGTGATTTATATGAGGAGGCTCCCGTCGGTTACCACGAAATTGATCTTCAAGGGCGAATTACCCGCGTGAACCGAACTCAATTGGAAATGCTTGATTACACTGTGGACGAAATGTTGGGCCGCCATGTTTGGGAATTCATCCATCCGAACGAAGCGGCCCGCCAAGCCATCCAGGCAAAAATTGCTGGAAGCATACCGCTGGCGCCCTATGAGGGCAGCCTGATCAAGAGAAATGGGACGCTGATGCCCGCCTTGCTGCAGGAACGACACATTCGAGACGGGAACAGCCGCATCACCGGCATTCGCGCCACCGTCCTTGATATGACCGAACTCAAGTGCGTCGAAACTCAAATACTCCAGAGCGACTCTCACGATCCTTTGACCGGCCTGCTGAGCCGAGAGTTCTTTCATCGGAAGGTCACCGGGCGACTGGTAGAACGCATCAGGCGACGCAAAAACTATCTGTTTGCCTTGCTTCACATCGGGTTGGACCGCTTCAGAACCATCAACGAAAGCCTGGGCCAGGCAGCGGGGGACCGACTCCTTTCCTCTGTTGGCCACTTGCTCCACACATTAGTGCGCCCGGAAGACACGGTGGCTCGTCTCGGCGAAGACCGGTTCGGAATTCTGCTGCATGATATCAAGGATGTCCGCGATGCCATGCGAGTCTCAGACCGCATCTTGAAGAAACTCGCAGTTCCCTTCGAGCTCGCTGGAAAAAAGGTTTCGGTTGGCGCCAGCATCGGTATTGCGCTGAGTGCTGCAGGGTATGAGACGGCCGAAGATTTGTTGCACGATGCCGGCGCGGCGATGTCCCGTGCCAAGGCCAACGGAGGAGCGTCCTGCCAGGTCTTTGATACGGCGCAGCACGCGCGTGCCATGGCTTTGCTGCAGTTGGAGGCCGAACTGCGGCACGCAATCGAGCGCTCTGAGTTTCGGGCTTACTACCAGCCTATAGTTTCTGTTGTAACTGGCCGGATCACCGGGTTTGAAGCCCTGGTGCGCTGGCAACATCCAGATCGTGGTCTTGTCTTACCGGCAGAGTTCATCCCGATAGCCGAAGAAACGGGGTTGATCGTCCCGATCGGAAGCTGGGTCCTCAGGCAGGCCTGTCAGCAGATTCGATCCTGGCAAGAAAAATTCCCGTCAAACCCTCCGCTCTATGTCACAGTGAATTTCTCAGCCAGGCAGTTTACACAATCCGGCCTGATTGAACAGATCGATCAGATCTTGAGAGAAACCGCCGTAGACGCAAGCAGTCTGGGACTGGAAATCACTGAAAGCATGATTTTGGAATGCGTGGAGTCCACGGCCAGCACGCTGGCGCAATTGAGCTCCCGGAAGATTCGCTTGTACGTGGATGATTTCGGGACCGGTTATTCCTCTCTCAGTCATCTGCATCGCTTCCCCATTGATACGCTGAAAATAGATCGCTCTTTTGTCAGTGGAATGGGAACAAACTCAGAGAACCTGAAGACCATCCGGGCGATCTTGGGTCTGGCCGCCAACTTCGACATGAAAGTCACCGTCGAGGGTGTTGAAACGGCAGCGCAGATGGCGCAGCTAAAGGCGCTCAAATGCACCGAGGTCCAGGGATTCTATTTTTCCCGGCCGGTCGATGCCCAGGCGGCAGAAGCCTTACTTGCACAGCAGAAGAGCTCGTCGGGGGTAATTAGATTTGAGGAACTGCTTGACGCTCGACCCGTTGTGAGCGCCTCGTTGCGACGCGTACGCGGCGTTCGCCGAGGCAGTCTGTAAAGCCCTGAAAGCGGCCTAGACGCCACCCACGTCAGAGCCCGGAGCGTAAGCGACGGGTCCCGCAGATTGTCACGTGGGCGGGACCCGTCGCTTACGCTCCGGGCTCTGACATATCGGTGAGCTACTCACGGCAGAGCCCCGCACGTTAGTGCGGGGCACAGATTATTTCAGGATTTCCAGGATGGATTTTAGATCGGATCGGATTTCTTCCACAAGTGCTCCAGCGCTCAGCCTCTCCCCTCTCTCTTTTGAAGGGATTTCGTGCCCAGAGTCCTCAAAAAGCCCGGTACGTAACACAGGTTTTACTTCGCCAGGCTCTCTTGAGGGTGCGGTCTCAGAAATTGCTTCTGAAGATGGCTCGCCGTCAAATCTTTCACTGACCAGCTTCTTATTGGCGCCGGCTATTGTGTAGCCTTCTTGGTAGAGGAGCTGCTTGATGCGCTGTACTACCTGCACGTCGCGGTAGCGATAAACTCTCTGACCGCTGTTGTTTTTGGAAGGAGAAAGCTGAGAGAATTCTGTTTCCCAGTAACGTAATACGTGCGGCTCAATCTCGCAGAGATCGCAAACTTCGCCAATTTTGTAGTAGAGCTTCCTGGGTATCGGCTCCATTAACCCGCAACTACGAACTCTAGCCCGCATGAACAATGCGGGCTAAGTAAATCAGAATTTCAAGTGTTTAGAAGGCTTGAAGCTGATTCCTCGTCGAGACTTCAACGTGATCGCTTCTCCCGTTTGAGGATTACGCCCAATTCGCTCTCGCCGCTTCACTACATTGAGCGAACCGAAACCAGTAAGCTTCACATTCTCGCCGGCTATCAGCCGGTGCTTCATCCTTTCGATCATCATTTCCACGATTTCTTTCGCTTCGTGGTATGAGACTCCGCCATGCCTCTCATAAACCAGACGGGCGAGGTCCGCCTTGATCATAACTCCCCCCGATATTTTTCCAAGCTTAGCAAATACTTAGAATCAAAGTTGACATAATGATAGAAACTGCTCAAGTAACGTGTCAAGGAAGAACTGAGAATGTCGAATTCCGAAGTTCTAATGTCGAATTTTGCGCACGATCTGGGGAATTACGAATGACGAATTACGAATGACGCGTTTTCTGGCCGCTCGATCGAACGAGCAGCCGGATCGGAGTCGCATAAAAATCGAATTGCTCCCGCAGCCGATTGATCACAAAGCGGCGGTGCGAGAAATGGATCTTTGGGGAATTCGCAAAGAGCACAAACGTGGGAGGCGCGGTGCTCACCTGCGTGATGTACTTAACCTTAAATTTTCGATCGGGAAACGAATCCAGGTAGGACTGCTTGATCTTCTTGTGAAAGAATTCATTCAACTCAGATGTTGATATTCTCAACTGCCGCGCCTGCGCCGCGCGTGCGGCGTGATCGAGAATCTTTACCACACGCTGACCCGTGCGAGCCGAAATAAAATCCACCGGCGCGAAATCGAGGAACTTCATCCGGCGCGAAATCTCCTGTTGAAATTCCAGCACGGCCTGAGCGCGATTAATCACCAGATCCCATTTATTTACGCCAACCAGTATTGAACATCCCTCGTCGAGTGCGTAACCGGCAATTGCCGCGTCCAGCTTGGTTGGCCCTTCGACTCCGTCGATCACGACGACCGCGACATCGGCCTGGCTTAGGCTCTTGCGCGCCATCACGACGCTTAGTTTCTCGGCCATCGCCTCTGTCTTGCCTTTTCGGCGAATGCCGGCCGTATCCACCAATCGAAAGCTTCGCCCTTCGCGACGAATCAACGTGTCGACTGAGTCTCGAGTGGTACCTGGCGCCTCACCGACGATTACCCGCTGCTGCCCGCACAAGAAATTCACGATCGATGACTTCCCCACATTAGGCCGGCCCACAATTGCAATGCGCGTTTCTTCCTGCCACGCGGCTTCGGTCGATTCTTCGACACGCTGAGCAATTTCGGTAACCAGATCTTCGATACCAATTTTGTGCTCCGCTGAGACAGGGAAGATTCGTTTCGTTCCCAACTGGTAAAAGGGAGCGACGCGGTCCTCGTGTCCGGGAACGTCTACCTTGTTGACTACAAGCCACAGTTCCTTGCCGGTTTTCCGTAAGTACTGAAGCAACTCTTCATCCAGCGGGGTGGGGCCGGTTTGGGCGTCGACCATCAGCAGCAGCAGATTGCTTTCCTGAAGCGCCACAGTCGCCTGCTTGAACATCTCGGACGCGATCAGTTCAGATTCGCGTGGAATCATGCCTCCGGTGTCAACGACGGCAAACTTTTTGCCGTTCTTCTCGACTAATCCGTAGATACGATCGCGAGTGATTCCCGGCTGGTCACCCACGATGGAACGGCGCGAGCGGATGAGTCGATTGAACAAAGTCGACTTACCCACATTGGGCCTGCCCAGGATCGCTACCTGATACATGTCGATGATTGCGGCTCTCGATGCCGAGGCGCTATCTCAATGGGTTGTTGGGGTGTTTAACCCGGGGCGCCTCGCAAAAAACGCGCTCTGCCCCGGGCTATTTTATGCGACCGCTCCGCGGTCCTCGCATGGAAATGTCCAAAGCCCAGGGCGCGGCTTCGCCGCGCGTAGCCCGCTTTGCGGGCTGGATAATTGCCTTCAGTTGGAGATCCATCGCGCTTCGGAGCTCCTGCAGCCGGGTGCCCTTCAACGCCGAGACCGCGACAAATTGATTCTCTCGATGCGGACCGGGCTCAAAGTCGGGAATCAGGTCGATCTTGTTGAACACCAAAAGCGTGGGCACCTTCTCAAATCCGAGATCGGAAAGTATCTCTTCCACGGCGCGAATCTGCTCTCTGTAATTCTCCTCGCTGCGGTCGACAACGTGGAGCAGCAGGTCAGCTTCTCCTATCTCTTCCAATGTGGCGCGAAACGCCGCAACGAGATCGGGAGGCAACTTTCGCACAAAACCGACCGTGTCGGTCAGCAACACGTCGCCGGCAGAATGTAAATGGATGCGGCGCACCAGCGGATCCAAAGTGGCGAACATTCTTTCTGACTGCAGCGTCTCCGATCGGGTCAGCGCGGTGAACAGTGTCGATTTGCCGGCATTGGTGTAGCCGACCAGGGTGACAACGGGAACAGGAATTCCCTGGCGCCGGGCACGATGCAGATGGCGGTGCCTGCGGACTTTTTCGATCTCGGAACGGATATGGGCGATGCGAGAGCGGATGCGTCGCCGGTCCATCTCCAGTTTGGTTTCTCCCGGTCCGCGCGTTCCAATTCCGCCGCCGAGGCGGGAGAGCGCTCCGCTCGAACCGGCCAGTCGAGGAAGCAGATAATTCAATTGGGCCAGTTCTACTTGCAGCTTCCCTTCCCGCGTCCGGGCTCGTTGAGCGAAGATGTCTAGAATCAGAGCAGCGCGATCGAGGACCTTGCACTGCAGCAGCGATTCCAAATTTCGCTGCTGCGCCGGAGACAACGTCTCGTCAAAGATCACCAGATCGAGGTTTTCTCGCTGAACGCGCTCCGCGATTTCAGAAGCCTTGCCGCGTCCAATCAAATAGGCGGGGTCGAGACGTTCGCGTGATTGAAGAATCGAGTCTCTGACACCTGCTCCTGCGCTCAGCGCCAACTCGCGGAGCTCCTCTAAATGCTGCGCAGCCGCCGATCGTGGCTCCTGCCGGGAGCTAACGCCCACCAGTATCGCTTGTTCCATGCAAGTTACAGGTTAACACAGTCGGCAGGAGGCAGGAGGCAGACGGCAGGAGGCAGGAGGCAGACGGCAGGAGGCAGAAGGCAGGAGGCAGAAGGCAGAAGGCGGAAAGCAGAAGGCAGTACTTCACTATGCGTGCCTACCGTCGTCCGGATCCTGCAGGCTGCCTACTAGTTTTTACCTTCCGCCTCCTTCTAAGAAACTCCTCTCGCAATATGCTGCAGGTAAACAGCTTAGTCTCGAGTTTCCTTCTGGAAAGAACCCCAGCCCGCTGTGGGTTACCGCCTCCTGCCTCCTGCCTCCTGCCTCCTGCCTCCTGCCTCCTGCCGTCTGCCTCCTGCCTTCCGCCTGCTGACTCATACTTATATGACTGATGACTTCTTAGCCCAAAAACCCCGGGGAATTGAAAATCTGCACACCGTGGAAGCGGCCGGTCTCGATGAAGACTTTGTTGGTTTCTTTGCCCGAGACCATTCCCCCCGCAAGATAGATACCAGGCATGTTGCTTTCGAGAGTTTCCGGATCGTGCTGCGGGCGGTAGGTGACCGGGTCCACTTGGATCCCGATGCGTTTTAGGAAATCAGCGTCGGGATGATAGCCGGTCAGCGCAAAGACAAAATCATTCTCCAGGGGCTGCTCTTCTTGGCCATTTTTTAGCCAGATGCGAGCCGGTTCGATTCGAGTTACGATTGTGTTAAACAAGGCTCGCACTTCTTTCTTCTTAATTCGGTTTTCAATGTCAGGAAGCACCCAGTATTTGATTTCTTTCCCCAAGGCATCACGACGATGAATCAAAGTTACGTCGGCTCCGCCGCGAAAAAGCAGCAACGCGGCCTCGGCGGCGGAATTTCTTCCGCCAATAACGGCCACCTTCTTTCTGAAATAAGGATGAACCTCGGTGAAGTAGTGCGAAACGTTGGGAAGATCCTCGCCGGGGATTCCGAGATAAGTCGGATTATCGTAATAGCCAAGAGCCAGAATCACGCGGCGCGCCAGAATCGTTTCCTCTATGTGTGGTCCTGCTTCCCTTTCAGTGCGGGTCAGCAAGCGAAAGTCGTCTTTGGCCCCTTCGATATGAACCAATCGTGTGTAATCGCGTATCGGCAGATCATAAATCTCCACTACTTTGCGGTAGTAATTGAGTCCATCGATCCTTTTAGGTTTTTCGAAGGGGCTGATCATCGGAATATCGCCGATCTCCAGCAGATCGGCCGTGGTAAAAAAGGTCATGTCCCTCGGATAGCGGTAGATGGAATTAACCACGCATCCCTTCTCCAAAATCAGATAGTCATAGCCGAGCCGCTTTGCCTCAATACCGCACGCCAGCCCCGCCGGCCCGGCGCCTACAATGGCGACGTCCACTTTGGCTTCAATCATGGAACTATGAGAACACAAAAAGGGAGAGTAGGAAAAGGGCGACCACCCAAACAATGGGAAGGGGGATCGATCCGGCATCCACCGATGATGAGAAATGGACCTCACTATCCTTGAGGGAT
>DASYPF010000355.1:0-6236 GCA_036006905.1 Acidobacteriota bacterium | reverse complement strand
TTCAGCCCCCCCCTCTCCCTTCCCCCCTCACACTTCCCCCTTCGCCGGTATCGCGTCTGCGGTCGCATGATGGTTGTGCTGGAGATTTTCAATGTATTTTTCAGCGGCGACGGCTGCGGTGGTCGCATCGCCGGCTGCAGTAGTGATCTGACGGACTAACTGGGCGCGGATGTCTCCAGCGGCGTATACGCCTGGAATCGAGGTTTGCATGTTGCTGTCGGTCAGCAGATAACCGTCGGTATCATGGTCCAAATGCTCGCGGAAGTAACTACGATTGGGAATGTAACCGATAAAAATGAAAACCCCCTGAACGTCCAACTGGCGCCGCTCTCCACTTGTCACATTACGGATAAAGGCGCGTTCGACTTCCTTGTCGCCGGAGATCTCTACCATGACCGAATCGAGGACGAACTCGATCTTCTCATTCTTTGTGGCGCGTTCCACAAAGATCTTCTGGGCCCTAAATTCGTCCCGGCGGTGCACCAGGTACAGCTTCTTTACATACTTGGTCAAAAAAATTGATTCTTCCACGGCGGAATTTCCGCCGCCGACGACGGCAATGACCTGGTCCTTAAAGAATGCTCCGTCGCAAATGGCGCAGTAGCTGACACCCTTGCCGGCCAATTCCTTCTCTCCAGGGATTTCGAGTTTACGAGGATAGCCGCCACTGGTGATTATCAATACCTTGCCCTGGTACTCGCCGTCGTAGGTGCGGACTAATTTCTGGCTGGGAAACATTTCAATGACTTCTTCAATCTTGATTTCCGTGCCGAAACTGCGCGCCTGCTTTTCAAATCTCTCCGATAGCTCCAATCCAGTGATACTTTCAAATCCTGGATAATCTTCGACCTTTTCTGTGTTGAGAAGTTGTCCACCCGGGGCCAGTTTGTCCAGCAATAACGTAGAGAGTTTTCCTCGAGAAGTGTAAAGCGCGGCAGTGAGCCCCGCAGGCCCCGCGCCAATAATAATCACATCATAATGTTTCATTCGGTACTCCTCTGAAAGATCGACAGGACGCGGCAGGATGAGACTTCCACCGGCAGACCGTCTCGTTCGCCGGCAAAAATGGATTCCATCTCCTTTATCGCCTCCAGCATGACGCCTAAACGCGGTGGGTTTAAGTTCAGCTTGTTTGATTTGAACCAGTTCAGGAAGTTTTCGTACACTTTCGCCGCCTCGCTGATCCGCGGCACTCCAGACGAAACCCCGCTCCCTACCAGGCTATGAACGGCAAGTTGGAATGCCTGGAAAGCCTGGGCGTCATCGGGTGCGTCCGCCCAGACGGTTAGAAGCGCGTGCAGATTCTCTATCTTCTCCCGAGATTCGGAGAGATAAGCTTGCCGCCTCTCTTGCAAGAGTTTCTGGTCGTCGGTCATCGTATATGATGATCTGTTGACAACTGAGTTACTTTAACCTTGCGGCGTTTTTTTCACAACTCGAACCCCGCACTCACGTGCGGGGCTCTGCCGTGGGTAGCTCACCGATATATCAGAGCCCGGAGCGTAAGCGACGGGTCCCGCAGATTGTCACATGGGCGGGACCCGCTTACGCTCCGGGCTCTGCCGTGGGTGGCGCCTGATCATCGAGCTTTTGCAAACTGCCCGGCGCTCCTTATATATTGATATTGTGAACTCAAAAGATTTCCGGAAGTATTCATGACCGACGCCGGTTTCGCCCAGTCGTTTGAATTCCCAGGGTCCGTCGCGCAGGAATATGTGGCGCTCCGCTCGCAGGCAGCTCTGGTCGATTTTAGCTTCCTTTCCGTGTTGGTGCTTTTTGGACCGGATGCGACCAGTTTTCTTCAGGGAATGATCTCCAACGACGTAAACCAGGTCAGCGGAGGCGAAGGCTGCCTGGCGACGATCCTTACACCCATCGGCAAGTTGATTGCCGATCTGACTGTGCTCAAGTTTTCTGAAGAAAAGTTTTGGATCATCTGTCGCGCTGAACTCAAAGAAAAAGTAGCGCAGACATTGAATCGATTTATCGTTACCGATCAGGTCGAAGTCAAAGACGTGGCAAACACGAGCGCATTAGCGATTCTCGGCCCGGCGTCTTCAAACTGTTTGAAAAAAACAGTCGCGTTGTTGCCGAAGAAACCATGCGATCACGTGGAAACGCGCCTGTGTGAGGAGCCGGTCCTCCTATTGCGCGATGCGCGCTTTGGTATTGACGGTTATCAGATGTGGCTCTCTTCGGATCGAAGAGCGGCAATCAGAACATGGCTTGAAAAACAATGTGGAGTCTGGTCCGCAAGCGCAGAAGCATTCGACATTCTGCGGATTGAAGCCGGCGTTCCGGTGTTTGGAATCGATTTCGACGAGACCAATATTCCCCTCGAGTCGAACCTGGATCATGCTTTAGATTTTCAGAAGGGATGTTACACCGGACAGGAAGTCATTGCCAGAGTCACTTATCTGGGAAATATCAGCAAAAAACTGACTGGGCTGTTGGTGGAAGGAGAAAAAATCCCGGCGCGGGGCGAGGAAGTATCGGCCGATGGCCGCGTGATCGGCCGCGTTACCAGCGCAACAGTGTCGCTGACGCTAGGCCGTCCGATTGCTCTGGCTTACATTCAAAGAAAATATTTGGACGCCGGGACACAGGTGGAGTTGAAGCAATCCGGGAGCAGGGCAAGAGTGCAATCCCTTCCTCTGGTGGATGTGCCATGACAATTCTTCCGCTGAAAGCAATACGTTTTAACCCAATCCGCGTTGGAAATCTGGAAGATGTGGTGACGCAGCCCTACGATAAAATCGATCGCTTCATGCGGGACGCTTATTATCAGAAAAGTCCGTATAACATCGTGCGCGTTATCAGGTCCCGCGAAGTCGATGTGCGTGGGGAGGAGGGCTATTTTAGGGCCGGGCGGCTTTGGAACCAGTGGCTGCGCGGCGGAATACTGGTTCAGGAAAGAGATCCTGCCTACTTCCTCTATCGCCAAAAGTTTTCCATCGAGGGCCAATCCTACTGCCGGCATGCGTTGGTGGGGTTGTTGGATTTGAATAAGTCCGAGCGCGTGCTGGCGCACGAACGAACGCTTTCCGGCCCTCGAACCGATCGATTGAAACTGATTCGCCAGACAGAAAGCAACGACGGGTTGATTTTTTTGGTCTATCGCGACCATAACCAAAGTCTGCTCACACTCGCCGAATTAGCGCAGGATCTGGTTCCGTTGGAGTCGGTGCTGGACGAATATCAGACGCAGAACGATATCTTTCGCCTTGATCCGTCGCAATGTGGCGAGGTTGCGTCAGTTCTGGAAAAGGCCGAGTTGATCATCGCTGATGGCCATCATCGGTTTTCTGTTGCTCTCCAGTTCATGCAGGAATGCCAATCGAAGAACTGGAAACCCGCGGCCACTGAGAGCTTTGACAAGCGCATGGTGGCCCTGGTGGAAATGTCTGATCCAGGTCTGGTGATATTGCCCACTCACCGGGTCGTATTCGGAGTTCACCCGTTTCACTTCCAGTCATGGCACACGAAAATGACCGAGACTTTTGACTGCCGTGGTGTGCCGGATATGAAGGAATTGCTGCGCATGCTGAAGGACGCTGGCCCCGGCAGTTTTGGCGTCCTTGCCGTCGACCGTTGGTTGTTGTGGACTCGAAAAGAAAAACCTCACCCTGAGGATTTGGATGCCTCCATTCTTCAAGAAGATATTTTAGCCAAGACGTTGGGCATCACTGAACAGCAGATAAGCGATGAGTCTCGGATTCGATACTTCCGCGAGCCGGCCAAGGCAGCGCAGGATGTAAAGCTGGGAAACGGACAATTGGCTTTCTTTCTGAATCCGACGCGCATCGAACAGGTCGAGGCGTGCGCCCGCCGCCACGAGGTCATGCCTCAGAAGTCAACGGATTTTTTTCCAAAAATGCTAAGTGGAATGTTATTTATGAAAATGGAAATTGATAAGGGACTGTGATTGGTTGCCAGTTCCCAGTTGTCAGTTGCCAGTTCCCAGGCGCTGGTTAGTTGCTGGTTTTCGAGTGACTAAATTCTCAGTTTTCACTTCTCCCTCTCAGTATTAGGGCCGGAAACTGGGAACTAACCAACTGGCAACTGGGAACTGGCAGCTGGGAACTGGCAACTGGGACCTGGTAACTGACAACTGCCTAGCCCTTGTCTCCCGGGCTGTCCCGCTTTAGAATCATCAAGGAGATAGGGTTCAGCGATCGGCGGTACCTTTGCCAATTCGGCGACGAATGGAAAGGATCACGAATGAAAGCAGTGGTGGCGCTAGAAGAGAACCTTGTGCGAGTGTTAGGTGATGGTGGCCAGGTTGAGACAAGCAAAGACCCGGGACTCTCTGAAGGCGACCTATTGACGATATACCGCACCATGTTGATGACTCGTCTGATTGACGAGCGCATGGTGAAGTTTCAGCGACAGGGTCGGATCGCTTTTTATATCGGATCGCTAGGCGAAGAAGCTGCTATCGTCGGCGCCGCCTTCGCGATGGCCAAACAAGACTGGCTGGTTCCCTGTTACCGGGAACTTGGTGCTGCCTTCCTCCGCGGGTATTCCCTGCGCGAGTTCTTCTGCCAATTGTTCGGAAACGCTGAAGATGCCATAAAGGGCCGGCAGATGCCGAACCACTATGCTTCGCCGAAAATCCGTTTGCTTTCAATTTCAAGCCCCGTCGGTACCCAAATTCCTCACGCCGTAGGACTTGCCTTGGCCGCGAAAATCCGAAAGACCAGTGAAGTGGTATTGGTGTTTTTCGGCGAGGGCGCGACATCGCAAGGAGATTTTCACGTGAGCATGAACTTTGCGGGTGTCTTCAAAGTTCCCTGTGTTTTTATGTGCCGTAATAATCAATGGGCCATCTCGGTGCCGCGCGAAAGACAGACCGCTTCTGAATCGATTGCGATCAAAGCAAAGGCTTATGGATTTGAGGGCGTCCAAGTCGATGGAAACGATGTGTTGGCAGTGTATGCCACGGCTCAGCAGGCTTTTCAACGGGCGCGCAGTGGCGGCGGACCGACTCTGATCGAAGCTTTTACCTACCGTATGGGGGCGCACAGCACCAGCGATGATCCCCGTGTTTACCGCGCGGATGATGAGGTCGCCCGCTGGAAGAAGCGAGACCCCATCGTACGGTTTGGACAGTATCTTGAAAAACGCGGTCTGTGGGATAAAGAGCGAGATGAAAAACTGCAGCACGATCTAAACCACGAAATCCTGTCCACTTTAAAGGAAGTGGAGAAAATTGGTTCACCGCCGCCAGAAAGCATGTTCGAAGATGTCTTCGCCATCGTGCCTTGGCATTTGCGTGAACAACGGGATGAATTGCTCCGGTGGATCGAGCAGAGAGAAAAGTAGCTATCAGCCGTCAGCTGTCAGCTGTCAGCCATCAGCTATCAGCTATCAGCTAAGAGCCGAAAACGATGTCCAATAGCTGACTCCCGAGAACTAACAGCTAGCTGATAGCTGACGGCTGATAGCTGATAGCTGAAATCTGATAGCTGATAGCTGATAGCTAGCTGATAACCGACAGCCGACAACTAACAGGTGGCGACTCACCATGCCCGAAATGAACATTATTCAAGCGGTTAACGACGCACTCCGCATTGAAATGGAGCGGGACGATCGGGTTGTGGTGATGGGCGAAGACGTAGGCAAGTTTGGAGGCGTCTTTCGCGCTACGCAGGGTTTATATGAAAAGTTTGGAGCCGACAGAGTCTTTGATACCCCGCTTTCGGAAGCGGGGATCATCGGCACGGCAATCGGGATGGCGCTTTACGGCCTGCGGCCTGTTCCGGAAATTCAGTTCGCAGATTTCATCTTTCCCGCGTTTGACCAAATCGTCAGCGAACTGGCCAAGTATCGCTATCGTTCGGGAGGCCAATATTCCTGTCCGCTGGTGATTCGTACTCCTTACGGCGGAGGGATCAAGGGCGGACACTATCACTCGCAGAGCCCCGAAGCTTATTTTATCCATACGGCGGGCCTAAAGGTGGTGGTTCCTTCCAATCCGCATGACGCGAAAGGCTTGCTCATTTCGGCGATTCGCGATGACGATCCGGTCTTGTTTCTTGAACCCAAGCGAATCTATCGGGCCGCCAAGGGCGAAGTTCCCGAGGGCGACTATTCAATTCCTTTGGAAAAAGGCGTGCTAGTGCGCGAAGGAGACCACTGTACCGTTATTGCGTACGGCGCCATGCTGCACACGGCGAGCGAGGCGGTGGATCTTGCGGCCGACAGAGAGATTCGTTGCGACCTGATTGACCTGC
>DASYPF010000354.1:0-3423 GCA_036006905.1 Acidobacteriota bacterium | reverse complement strand
TGCTGGCCGGATCAGAAATCAGGAGAGCCATTTTGGAAACATCGGCCGAAGCAGTGTATGCAATCACTTCGTGATCGCCGGCGGTGACTGGCTCCACTCTTCCCGACGCCACGTCAACGCGTTTAATGTTCGCGCGACCGTACTCGGCAGCTACCACCAATATCGACATTCCGTCCTTACTCCAGATGACCTCCGCAGGTTGACTTCCTCGTGGGGCACGCTGGTCGGAGGTAATGCCGGAACCAACATCGAAATCCCATTCGGCTGTGAGGTTGTGGGGCGTCACTCCAACCTTGTTCTCCATCACAAACAGATCGGGCTGGCTGTAAGAGCGCACGGGATGCCCGTTTAGTGTGCCTCGAAACGCAATCCATTTCCCATCAGGGCTGAACGCGAATTCACCGATGACACCATCGATGCCCGCGACCTTTACCATCTCCCCTCCATCGCGCGGAATGGAATAAAGATCGTTGTGCGGAGGCTCATAGTATGGTTCAGCGACCCGATTCGACGTGAAATAAATGCGTGAACCGTCCGGTGACCAAGTCGGATTCGATTCATCAAAAGAACCTGAGGTGAGTTGCTGCGGCGTAACGCTCTTGCCCCGGACTTCTGGAACAGTAATCGTCCAAATGTGCGTGTGACGCTTCGGATCCAAGTACCCGGCACCGTTAAAGCGGTAGACAGCGCGGGTGATCACGCGCACGTCGCTTTCATGTGGCTCGATTTGATCTTTGTCCGTCGTCCCTTCTGGTTTGTCCTCTGATTTTTTTGAGCTGCGCTTTTTGTCGTCTTCCCGGGAAGTGGCGCTGGTAAACACGATGGTCTTGCCCTCAGGTGACCACACGGGAGATCCTGTACCTTTGGACAAATCCGTGATGGGCCGCGCTTCGCCGCCTTCCATGGAAAGAATGTAGATCTGCGCCGGCTGAGGCTTGCCTTCTTTTTCCGCAGCACGGATAAACGCTATGGATTTTCCTTCCGGTGACCATCGCGGAGAAAGGTCACGCGGACCGGCTGTGAGAGGCCGCGGCTCTTTCAAGCCTGATGTGGCAACGAGCCAGAGAGACGTGTCGTATCCGTCTTTCTTCTGGTTTGCAGAAACCTTCACGAAGGCAACCTGAGAGCCATCCGGAGAAATCTGCGGATCGGCAATCCAGTTGAATTGGAACAGGTCGGTTTCAGTAATGGAACGCTTGTCTGCGGCCGGCAGCGTGTTTGATACTAAAAAACCAAACGCCAACAGTGTAAAAAGTAAGACAGTGCGAAGTCGAGCTACCTGCATGGAACCTCCTCGCAAGAATTAAGAATTAAGAATGAAGAATTAAGATTGATCCCTGCCGCATGCTTGTAATTCGTCATTCGAATTTCGTCATTCTTAATTCTTCATTCTTAATTCTTAATTCCTCCTAGCTGACCGCCTTCCTCCGAAATTGCCGCAATCCGAACAGGAAAAAGGCGAGGTCAAAAGTTGCCAGACCTGCCACAATCACAAACTTCGACAGATGCGGAAACTGTGACGCCAACACGCTGCGGAAGCCTTCACTGGCATAGACGACCGGGTTGATCAGCACGGCCTTCTGCAGCACCGGGAAAACTTTCAACGCGCTCCATGGGTAATATGTGCAGCCAAAAAAGATCATGGGCGCCACCACCAGGGTGAACATCAATCCAATGTGCGTCTGCCCGATGCTGCATCCCAGCACCAAACCTACAGCCGATGCCAAAAAAGCCACCAGTAGTGACAGCAACACGAATTGAACGGGATGATGCATGTTGATTTCAACTCCGCGTCCCAGAGTCAGCCACGCAGCGGGCAATACTACAAACCCGGCGGCCAGCGCCTGAATCATGCCAGCCACGACTTTTTCAACGGCAAGCCATTCGATATGCATCGGCGCCAGCAACCGGTCTTCGATTTCTTTGGTGAACTGAAACTCACCAATCAGCGGCATGGCCACCGCCCACATTCCCGACATCAACATGCTGATGGCGATAATTCCAGGGAGCAGCAGACTTTTGTACTGCGGCGGCATGAAACCGCTGCCGGTCATGACGCGGCCGAAGATAAACACAAACATCATGGGCTGCAGCAGCGTTTGGAGCAGTAGGGCAATGAAATTGCGCCGTGCTACGTGCGCATCGCGTCTCAACATGGCCAGAAAAGTCTTCACATTCATTCGCGCAGGCTCCTTCCCGTGTGATGCAGGAACAGATTCTCGAGACTGGGTTCAGAAATGTGCACGTCCCGAATAGTCACGCCGGATTCAGTGGCGACATTTACCACTTCTGGAATCAACGACCCTCCTCGATCGGCATAGATATCAACGGCGCTGTCGCCGCCTGCGCGGGCTTCCGTCACTCCGGTCAGCTTCGAGAGCTTCTCGATGAAATGCGGCGAGGGAGGCTCGAATTGAAGCCGGACCAAAAAACCGCCCGGAATCGACCGCTTCAAATCGTCTGGACTGCCTAGAGCGATCGCTTTCCCATGATCGATGATGGCAAGCCGATGGCAGAGCGCATCGGCCTCTTCCATATTATGGGTCGTCAGCAGAATGGTCTTTCCCTCGCTGTTATACTTGCGGATGATCTCCCACAGCATCAGCCGAGTCTGAGGATCCAAACCGGTACTGGGTTCATCCAGAAAGAGCACCTGTGGGTCATGCATCATCGCGCGCGCAATGGACAACCGCTGCATCATTCCTCCGGAGAATCCAAAGAGCAATTGATCGGCCCGGTCGCTCAGTTTGAATCGCTCGAGCAACGCCCCGGCTCTTCGCGTTCGCTCTGCAGCGGGGACGCCAAAGTAGGCGCCATGAAACACGAGCACTTCTCGGGCGGTCAAACCGAAATCCAGATTGGGCCGCTGGGGAACAACTCCGATCAATTGTTTTACCTGCACCAGATGCTTCCACACTTCATACTCGCCGACAAATGCACGACCCTCGGTCGGCCGCACGCGAGTGGTCAAAATGCCAACGGTGGTCGTTTTACCGGCGCCATTGGGACCCAGCAGGCCGAAGATTTCTCCCGGTTGCACATCCAGTGACAGATTATCCAGCGCTATGATTTCAACTTTCTGCCGGGCGCGCCGCTTGGTGCGCTGCATGAGAAATCCTACGCCGCGCCCTTGCGCAGCCATAGGCGGCGGGGCTGTATAAATCTTTTTGAGGTTTTCTGTGCGGATGGCGATGGACATCTCTAAAAACGTGGCAAAGACTTACGGCGAAGGTTGTCCGTGGTTAGTGGTCCGTTGTCAGTAGTTGGTGCCCCGTTGTTGTGGTTCAGTTCTCACCTTTGTGTGTCGTCAGTTTGGAGCCGGCTGTCAGTTTAAAATAAATTGCACTAGTTCGATCATGAAAATCCGGAGAAATGTTTCATTAGTGTCCTTTGTGTGCTGCAGGGCGGTAGTTTGTCCGCGAA
>DASYPF010000353.1:0-16804 GCA_036006905.1 Acidobacteriota bacterium | reverse complement strand
GTCATCAGTCATCAGTTTAGGAATCCTAAAATGATTATGTCGGTCGCTGGTAACAAATTGCCTTGTTTCAGTCCTCCACCGGTGACAAGTTCGCCATTTCTTTGTGCATTCTCTACGACCAACTTCCACAATCTTTTTTTTTAGCACCTTTACTAAACTGATGACTAGTGACGGATGCCTGTGACTGATGACCGATGACTGATGACCGATGACTGATGACAGTATAAGACTTGCCATCATGGGAACCCGTGGAATTCCCGCCCGCTACGGGGGTTTTGAGACTTTTGCTGAGGAACTATCCGTGCGCCTGGTAAATCGCGGCCATCAAGTGACTGTTTATTGCCGGTCCCACTATACCGAAGGAAACGGAAAAGAGTATCGTGGAGTGTCGCTTGTGGTCTTACCCGCTCTGCCGCACAAATATCTGGATACGGTCAGTCATAGCTGCATTTCCGTTCTGCACGGGCTTCTGTGCCGGTATGATGCCGTGTTGATGTGCAATGCGATCAACGCAGTATTCACCTGCGTCCCGCGCGCGGCCTTTCAAAAAGTGGCGCTCAATGTGGATGGCATTGAGCGTCAGCGAAAAAAATGGAATCGATTAGGCAAGCTGGCTTATCTCATGTCCGAGAGGCTGGCGACCTGGTTTCCGCATGTGCTTGTTGCTGACGCGCGCGTCATCCACGATTACTACCAGGAGCACTACGGGACCGAAAGCGTCGTGATCCCTTATGGCGCACCAGTGGTTTCGATACCTCCGGGAGAGTCCCTGCGAAAGTGGAACCTGGCGCCTCGGTGCTATCTGTTATACATCAGCCGGCTGGAGCCGGAAAATCACGCCCATACGGCTGTCGAAGCGTTTCGAAAGGTCAAAAGCACTTTGCCTTTGCTGGTTGTTGGCGATGCGCCGTATAGCAAGAAGTACATCTCTCAGTTGCGTCGGCTGGCGCAAGGAGATGGAAGAATTATTTTCACCGGGGCCATCTATGGCGATGTCTTTCAGGAATTAATCAGCAACGCCTTGTTGTACGTACAAGCCACCGAAGTAGGAGGGACGCATCCGGCACTGCTGCAGGCGATGGGCGCAGGCAATATTGTGATCGCCAACGACACGCCCGAGCATCATGAGGTTCTGGACGGCGCGGGAATTTATTATCGACGGAACGATGCTGAGGATCTGGCGCTAAAGATGGAGACTGTGCTGGATCATCCCGGCGAATTTCAGTCGCTGCGAGAGGCTGCCCGGCAGAGAGTTCGGTCCTGCTACTCCTGGGAGAGCGTGACGGATCGTTATGAGAAGCTGTTCAGGCGATTGGTGGAGGCATGACGTCGCGGTGTAACAACGGACAAAAATTGTTTCCGGGGGGCCACAGGCGCCACCCACGTCAGCCCGGAGCGTAAGCGACGGATCCCGCCCACGTGACAATCTGCGGGACCCGTCGCTTATGCTCCGGGCTCTGACATATCGGTGAGCAGGAGCGATGACCAGTAACCAGTTTTTGCAGATCTCCACCAACTTCATTTCGAAATTGATCCACCATCGCTACTTGATCTGGAATTTCGCGATGCGAGAGCTGAAGCAGCGCTATGTCGGTTCGTTTATGGGATTGTTTTGGGCGGTAGTGCACCCGCTCATTCTACTGGTAAGCTACACCTTTGTTTTTTCGGTTATTTTCAAAGCAGACCGGCGCTGGGGCCTCGGCAACTATCCGGTTTTCTTATTTTGTGGAATCCTCCCCTGGCTCTTTTTTCAGGACACTGTGCTGAGATCGACGAACAGCATTCTGGAGCACGCGCACCTGATCAAGAAGACGCTGTTTCCCTCAGAGATTCTCCCCCTGGCTATATTAGTGGCCAATCTCCTCAATCATGCAGTTGGTTTTCTGATTCTGCTCGGGGTGCTGCTCTGGCAGCGCACTGTCGGATGGCCGATTCTATTGCTGCCGCTGTTTCTGGCTGGCTTGATATTATTTACCGCGGGGCTGAGCTGGATTGCTGCCGCATTGAACGTCTTTATGCGGGACACGGCTCAAATGCTGTCAGTCATTCTGACTTTCTGGTTCTGGTTTACGCCGATCTTTTATCTGCCCGCGATGGTGCCGTCCCGGTTTCGCCCCTGGCTGGCAATGAACCCGCTCACGCATGTTGTCGAAGCGTACCGGCAGATGCTCCTTTTTGACCGCATTCCGACATGGCAGTCGGCCGCCATACTATACGCGTTCGGAGCGTCGATCTTTATTCTGGGCGGGGTTTTCTTCCGCGTCAGCAAACGAGAATTCGCCGATGTAATCTGATGCCTGTCATTTCTCTGCAACATCTATCGAAGAAATATCCCATCTATCACAAGCCTTCCGACAAGCTGAAAGAGTTGCTGACTCTCCGCAAGCGCGCATTTCACGACGAGTTCTGGGCCTTGCATGACATCAATCTGAATATTGAATCAGGAAGCACGGTGGGGATCATCGGCGCCAACGGAAGTGGCAAAAGCACTCTGCTGCAATTAGTGGCCGGTATCCTTCGTCCTAGTTTGGGAGTAATCACTGTCCGCGGGAAGGTGGCCGCTCTGTTGGAGCTGGGCGCGGGATTCAATCCGAATTTTACAGGCAGGGAGAATGTCTACATGAACGCTTCTATCCTGGGCCTGCAGAAGGCGGAAGTAGACGAACGCTTTTCGGAGATTGAGCAGTTTGCTTCTATTGGAGAGTTCATCGATCAACCGGTGAAGACTTATTCCAGCGGAATGTTCATGCGCTTGGCGTTCGCCGTCGCCATCAACGTAGATCCCGAAGTGCTGCTGGTCGATGAAGCGCTGGCCGTCGGAGACATCGTATTTCAGCACCGCTGCATGCATCGGATTGACCAACTGAGGCGCGCCGGCAAGACAATCCTTTTTGTCAGTCATGACCTGCAGGCGGTGACCCGGTTTTGCGACCGCACCGTGCTGCTCGATCGCGGATCATTGATCGAGGACGGCGAACCTTATGCGGTAGTGCAGAAGTATCTGGAAATATTCTTTGAACGTGAGCGCCGGCAGAAGCAGTTGCCGGGCGACGATCTCCCGGTTATAGGACAGATTGATCCCACTATTACTGTGGTCAACACCATTCCGCACATGGACCACCGCTTTGGTAACGGCAGGGCCCTGATTCACGGGATCCTCGTTCTCAACACCAAGCATCAAGTGCTGAACCAAGTTCGCGCCGAAGACCTCGTGATTGTGCGCATTACTGCAAGAGTTGAAGAAAAGATTGAATACCCGATTATCGGCTTTACGTTGAGGGATCACCTGAATGTGGAGATAAGTTCGACGAACACCTCTTACGAAAAGGTCAAGCTGCCACCTGCCAACACGGGAGACTATATCACTGTCGATTTTCGGGTGCGTATCCCTCCAATGCGTCCAGGCAGTTACTCAATATCTCCAGCGGTGGCCAGCGGCAACATTTGGGAGCACGACATCTGCGACTGGATTGACAATGCTTACATTCTTACGCTCGTCGAGACGGAGTTGGTCTATGGGATGTGGAAACTGGAAGTGGAGGCCAGCTACCGGGTAACGCACTAATAAGTCAGCAAGTCAAGTCATGGTCGACCATGACTTGACTTGCTGACCTGATGGCTTAGGGAGATCAGCGCAGCGCCGCGAACACGTTCTCCAACAGGGTTCGACCCTGACGGAAGTCATGTTCGGAGTATAGACGCACAACGTAATAGAAGATTCTCCGGCGTGCGGATGGCACTGCCAGCCGGCGCAGATAATTGCGCAAGAACCGGGCTTTCTGCTTGTTTGTAATCAATTGGCTGCAAGAGGCGGAAAGCTGGATTAAATCGCGCACACGCAGCAAATCTACTAAAGTCTCAGGGAGAAACCGAAAACTGCGCGCTTTTTCCAGATCCACGAGATAAAACTTGAGGTCCTCGGTTCGCGAGTCGCTGAATCGACTGTGACGTGACGGCGTTGCAGAACGGCCATCTGCGTTTTTGTCACCATCCTCCCGACCATGTGGAGGGTTCTGGATCAGGATGTGACGGCTTTTCAAATCGCCGTGAATAAAACGCTTGCGGTGAAGATCGGAAATAAACTGTGCCAGTGACTCGACAAGTCTTTCAGAAACTTCACGCGCTTCCGGGACGATCTCGTAACTGTGTCCTAATCCGGCGGGAAGACTTACACTGTTGCCTATCTTTCGCGCGATGAAGAATTCGCGAGACCGTACTCCTGAGGTTTCGTGCCCCAGCGCTACAATTTCAATCGTGGGCACGCCTAGGGCTTGCATCCGCCTTTGGGTCTTCAAGATTCGAGGCACAACTCGACGACGCTGATCCCGGAAAAGATGCACAAAATAGGCGGTGTCGCTTTTTGTGGGGACTTCCCAGATAGTCCGAAGCTCTCCGTTTAAGACACAGCGGGCGCCGGGAATTTTTTGGGCTTGTTCCGGGTCTTCCAGCAGTCCAGCCAAGCACGATGGCAGATCCGGCGAGACCCGTCCGGAGAAACAACCGGTTCGGTAATTCACAGTTCGTTCTGGCGCTAGCATTACTTCCTTCGCATCCTGAGACGTAGCGTGCGCTCTCCACGCGAGCAAACGGCTGGGAAGCGCATGCATAATCCCGGGCCATTTGCTTCGCAGGCTGCGCCTAAACGATGTGCGCAAGTTGCGGCCTGCGGGTCATCGTGTTAATCTCGCAATAGTGTGCCGATTTAAAAAAAAACACACGCAGATGAGCCGCAGACCAAGCATAAGCAATACACATCATAGCAGAATTTATTAAGTGCCCACGGATACGGCAAAATTTCCTGAGTCTTTGCGTCAAGCCTGCAGGATCGTCATTGTGAATTGGAATTCCGGTGATCGGCTGCGCCGCTGCCTGCAGAGTCTTCCCGCAGGATTTGAGGTGGTGGTGGTGGACAATGCCTCGGATGACTGGGACAGGGTCGGCGTCAGTGGCCATCCGATAACGAGAAACGAAGCTGTGCCGCTCGACGGCCATGAATCACCCTTTATGAAAATCGACAATCTTTCGAGCTGTTTTTCGCGCGCCCCTCAAGTCATCCGAAATAAGCGTAACGAAGGATTCGCTGTTGGAGCAAATCAGGGAGCGTCGGGCTGCTGTCGCGAGTACCTGTTGTTTCTGAACCCCGATGTTTGGTTTGAGAGCGCAGCGAGTGCGGATCCAATGCTGCTGCTTTTAAAAGAGCAGCTAAACGTGGCTGCAGCCACAGGGCGTTTTATCCCGCCCAAATCCATCTCTTCGGAATGGAGAATCGGGCCGTTTCCGGATTTAATTCGGCCGCTCCCGACATTGTGGTCAGCGCTTGCCGACATATTATTCCTCGATGAATTGAGCAGGAAACAAAAACCGCGCTTGTCCGATATGACGCCGATTGAGCAGGCGCCCGGGGCCTGTCTTTTAATCCGCAGATCGGTCTTTGAAGAACTGGGTGGCTTCGACTCTCGTTTCTATCCTGCCTGGTTTGAGGACGTAGATCTTTGTAAACGGATCCGAGAGCGTGGCCTGCAGATTTGCTGGCAACCCCGATCGCTGTTTTACCACGAGGGTGGTTACAGCGCTGGACAGATGTCCGGCGCAGAATTCAATCGGATCTTCTACGGGAATATGGTGCGCTATTTTGCAAAACATCACAGCGCGACTGCCACAGCAATTTTGAGAGTCGCCGTGCCCCTGGGGAATGTGGCGCGCCGATTATTACGGAGCTTCGGGCACCGCGCTGGGGGAGCAGAAGGCTAGCGCGGCAATTTAAGTCCTGACGTCCTGCGTGGACGTTGACGTGGTCGTGCACGTGGACATGGACGTGATCGGCCTTCCGTTGGTTGCTGGACGTGCACGTGATCGTGGTCGGCTTTTGTTTTGGTTGTGGAATTGCCACCGCAGGCTCGAGCTCGTGGTGTTGTGTGTGTGAATAATCCGGGCTCGGAATCTTTACAGCCACAAGCCCATATGCCATCGGTCTTGGTCAGTATCGTCACCTACAACAGCGCAGCTCATGTCACGCGCTGTTTGCAGAGTCTGCTTGGGCAGAAATACACCGATTTTCAGGTGGTGGTGGCTGACAATGCGTCTCAAGATGAAACCATCAAAGCGGTTCGTAAATTTGATGTGGCTCTTTTGGTGAATCCATCGAACCTTGGCTTTTGCACCGCACACAATCGGGTGATCCAGCAATTTCAGTCCGACTACGTTCTCGTGCTCAATCCGGACGTTCAGTTGGCGCCGGATTTTTTGAGAGAACTGGTTTCGGCTGTGAAACGGGACGCGAACATCGGCACTGTTTGTGGGAAACTGCTGCGATTGCAGCGGGGAAATCATGCCAACGTAATCGACTCTGCCGGGATGGTATTGCGGCGCAACCAGCGACATCTGGATCGGGGTGCGGGAAAAATCGACACTGGCCAATATGACACTGCGGGTTTTGTATTTGGAGCCAGCGGCGCGGCGGCACTGTATTGTCGCGAATTCGTCGAGGATGTCCGCTGCGGCGGCGATTTCTTTGATTCAAATTTCTTCGCGTTTCGAGAGGATGCCGACCTCAGTTGGAGAGCTCAGTGGCTGGGCTGGAAATGTCTTTACTGGCCGGCCGCTGTGGCTTGGCATGAACGGAGGGTAACGCCGGAGCGGCGCCGCCATCTACCTCCTGAAATCAATTATCACTCGGTGAAGAACCGGTTCTTGATGCGGATCAAGAATTTGGATGGCAGGAATTACTTGCGACATTTCTTGCCGATCACGGTGCGGGATTTCGGGATCTTCGCCTACGTGTTATCGCGGGAGCAAAGCAGCCTGCCGGCCTTCAGCTTTGTCCTGAAGCATTACGGCGAGTACTACCAACTGAGGAAAGAACTAAAACGCCGACGCCGCGTTGATTCGAGAATAGCAGGAAGGTGGTTTGAAAAGGAGATCGAACCTTTGTGATTGCACATGACGAAGTTCCGCGGCAGGCCCTGAGGTTGGCTAATGTCCGAGCCGCGCGCGTAAGGAAGCGGACCCTCGATATAGCGACCCTCCACCAGCTAGACGCGCATTATTCACAAATGTTCACCGCAGAGGCGCGGAGAACGCAGAGGTAACGCAGAGAATAGGGCTGAAGCTTGGAGTATGAAGACGGAGCATTTAATAACAGGATGCACTCTCTTGACGAGTCTTCATACTCCAAGCTTCAGCCCCGTTCTCCGAGTTATCTTTGCGCTCTTTGCGCCTCTGCGGTGAACATTTGTGAATAATCAGGATGCATGCGCTCCCAGGAGCAGGCTTAGCTGCGCAGTTTCTCTATCAAGGCTTCCAGAAGGAACCCCCGAATTTTTTCGAAGTCCGCCGATCCGCGGGATGCTTCTTCGATGTTGAGGAACAAGCCGGGGCGAATAGCGAGCCCCTTGGTTGGCGAAAGCGTCAGCCGCTCACCCAAAAATTGCTCACACCCCCGCAGGATCAATTCCCGTTTCTGATCTCCTTCCATCACTGGAAACACTGCACCCATATAGCGCCGGAAGAAATCAGTTTTGGCGGCACGATTCCAGTCGGAGATTTGCATCAGCGGTCAATGAGAGATCTGCAAATTCGCTGCGTTCGAATTTAGGGAAAGCAGCTGCGGCAATCATTGCCGCGTTATCGGTAGTATAGATCGGGCTTGGATAATAAACATTCATCCCGCGCGTTTCAAATACTTCCTTGAAAACTTTTCTCAAAAGGCTATTGCAGGCGACTCCTCCGGTGAGCAAGATGCTGCGCGCCGGAAAGCGCTGCAAAGCATGTTCGGTACGCTGCAGCAGGGTGCGCACGATGGACGTCTGGTAACTGCTCATCAGATCAATGACTGGCTGCCGGATATGCCCGAGGTCCTGCACTGGTCCAATGGATTGCTCTTTGATGTATCGCAATGCTGCTGTCTTAAAACCGCTGAAACTGAAGTCGAGACTGCCGTCGCTGATCTTCGGGAGCGAGAAGCTGAAGGCATTGGGATCCCCTCTGGAAGAAAGTTTGTCTATGATGGGCCCGCCCGGATAACCGAGACCCAGCGCTTTTGAAAGCTTATCCAATGCTTCGCCAGCAGCATCATCTCGAGTCTTTGCTACCAGCCGATAGGATTCCATTTCGCGGAGCCAGTAAAGGTTGGTGTGTCCTCCAGAGACGATTAAGCCTAAAGCGGGAAACTCAATGTCGGAGCGCTCGATCAATGGCGAGAAAAGGTGTCCTTCAAGGTGATTGATACTCACCAAGGAGCGCTTCATCGCGTAGGCCAGCGTCTTCGCGAAAGAGACTCCTACCAGCAGTGAGCCGACCAGGCCTGGTCCCTGGGTGACAGCCAGGCCATCGATTGAATCCAGTTCCACGCGCGCGCGCTGCAACGCCTCTTGTACGATTATAGAGATCTGGCGCACATGCTCGCGCGATGCGAGCTCGGGAACGACGCCGCCATAAGGAGCATGGATGGAAGTCTGGCTGCTGATCACATTGGAAAGGACTTGGCGCCTGTTATCAACGACCGCGGCGGCAGTTTCATCGCAGCTTGTTTCAATGCCTAGAATTCGCATGTTCGTCTAAAAGTTCGAATGCCAGTTCAGAACGACAAACGTCCGTTGTCAGTTGTCGGTTGTCAGTGGCTGGTCACGTGCGACAGAGCAGCGTGAACCAGCCTACTGGCAAGTGACAACGGACAACTGACAACCGACAACGGACAACTGACAACGGTCGCCGTCATCTCTCACTTGACACTCGCGTCTGTTGGTGCTCTGTCAGCCAGAGCGTAAAGCGAGCTGGGGTAGGGAGGGCGCGCCACGCCGCTTTCTGTGATGATCGCGGATACATATTCCGCAGGGGTCACGTCAAATGCGGGATTTTGCGCCTCAGTCGAATCGGGAGCAATGCGCTGGCCGTGAAGTTCCAAAACTTCCCGCACGTTCCGCTGTTCTATGGGGATTTGAGCGCCGGTGGGCGTATTGAAGTCAATGGTTGATATTGGCGCAGCCACATAGAAGGGAATTCCGTGAGCTTTGGCCAGAACTGCAACCGAATAAGTGCCAATTTTGTTCGCAACGTCGCCATTGGCAGCGATTCGATCAGCCCCCACGATGACGGCCTGAATTTTGCCGGCATTCATGAAGTACCCGGCCATATTATCGGTGATCAGCGTAACGGGTATATTGTCCCTCATCAGTTCCCACGCCGTAAGCCGCGCTCCCTGGAGAAACGGACGGGTCTCATCTGCGAACACGTGAATCGATTTGCCCGCATTCACGGCAGCACGGATCACCCCCAGCGCTGTGCCGAAGCCGGCCGTTGCCAGCGCCCCGGCGTTGCAGTGGGTCAAGACGCTCCCCTGTGATGGAAGCAGTTCTTGTCCGTGTTCCCCCATCCGGCGATTGGTCCGGATGTCTTCCTCCGATATTTGCAGCGCCTCTTGTTTGAGCACTTCTTTTATCTCGGAAAGAGGCCGGTGCCTGCAGGCGCGGTACACTTTTTTCATTCGTTCGATGGCCCAGAACAAATTCACAGCCGTGGGACGCGTTGCCGCCAGCGTCTCGCAGATGGCTTCAAAGCTGTCGTGCAGCGCTGCGTCCTGCACGTTGTCCAGCGTTTTTACACCGAGAGCAATGCCCATGGCTGCCGCGACGCCGATAGCCGGAGCCCCGCGAATTACCATGGTGCGAATGGCATCGGCCACCTGTTGGTGAGTCTGATAGACATTGTAGACTTCCTGATTGGGCAGCAGGCGCTGGTCGATCATCACCACGCCTTCATCCGTCCATTCGATGGTACGAATCATGCTTATCCCTTTTCAAGAGCCCCCTTCCAATAATCCTCCTTGGTGCCCTTTGTGTCCTTGGTGGTTAAATCAGACCTGCGTTCATTCGCATTCCACTTGAGGCTATATATACCCGCTACGCATACCGAATCCAGCGCAGGATTTGCGGAATCGAGGGCGGCTTTCCATACATCAGCATTCCCCACACGGTAAATCTTTGCGGAAATCCAGATAAGTAATTCAGGCGAGGATTTCCTTGTCGGCCGGTGCTGCCTCAGTTTTTTCCAGAATCAGTTCGTTGATACGAAAACCTTGCGTGCGCGTAACGCGCACCCGATAGGAATCAATAGTAACGATATCTCCGACTTTAGCCGGGCGGCCCAGTCGCGTCATTACATACCCGGCAATCGTGTCACTTGTGTCATCGTCGATTTCAATGTTCAACTTGTCTTCGAGATCTTCCAACAGCAAGTTCCCCGCGACGCGATAACTTTTCTCATTGAGTCTCTGAAATTTAGGAGACTCCAGATCAAATTCGTCCTGGATCTCTCCAATCAATTCTTCCATGATATCTTCCAGAGTCACAAGACCGGCCGTGCTCCCGTACTCGTCGACAACGACAGCCATGTGCAAGTGAGTCTTCTGGAATTCACGAAGCAGTTCCTTAACCGATTTCATCTCCGGCGCGAAGAGGATGTCGCGACGAATGGTTCGGAGATCGGCTCCTCCGCGAAACAGCAGGTCCTTTATGTTCACGATTCCAATGACGTGATCAATGTCGTCTTCGCAAAGCGGGTAACGTGTGTGCTCGTTTTCTCGGGCAATTTTTAAGTTTTCTTCTAGAGGTTTGTTGACGCTCAAGTAAACGATATCGCTGCGGGGCACCATGACTTGACGGGCGGATCGGTCGGCAAAGTCAAACACGCTTTCCATCATCTGTTGTTCTTCGCGCGAGATAACACCGGATTTCTGAGACTGGGCAAGTATCAGCCTGAGTTCCTCTTCTGAATGGGCCAGCTCGGCCGGGCTGCTCGGCTTCATCCCGACGAGACGCAACGAGATTGCTGCCGCCGGCCTAAGAAACCAGATAATAGGGTAGGCTAGGTTGTAAAACCATCGCATCGGGTGAGCCACCCACAGAAGAACCCTTTCGCTCTTCTGGATTGCCAGATACTTCGGCGCCAGCTCGCCAAACACAACGTGCAAGACGGTGATCAGCAAAAAGGCAATGGTAAAGCTGATTGTGTGGGCGACCAGGCGTGACCGGGGGCCAAAATAAAGGAGTTTTTCCAACAAATCAGCAAATGCAGGCTCTCCAAGCCATCCCAGCCCGAGGCTGGCCAGGGTAACGCCTAATTGGGTAGCTGAAAGTGTCGCGTCGAGGTCGCTCTGCAGCTTTTTGGCAACAGTGGCCGAAGGAAACCCTTTAGCACCGAGTCCTTCAAGGCGGGAGGGGCGGGCTTTTACCAGCGCAAATTCACTTGCGACAAAAAAGCCGTTCAAAGCAACAAGCAGAATCGCAATAAAGATCAAACCCAAGCTGTAGAGACTGTCCATCGATTAGGATGAGTGTAGCATCCGAGAAGCAGCAGACACAAATCCGCGAGAGGGGAAGTTGAAGATCGCAGGTCGAAAGTCGAAGGGGAACCCCTTGGGAAAACGGGACTTTCGACCTGCGACCTGCGACTACTCCTCGAGCTCCGTTCCAAACGACTCGTTGAAACGGTTGGTGAGGTTGGCTAGGCCGACCGTAGCGTTTAGCTCGACTAACTCCTGAGGGCTGAGATGCCGTTTAAGCGCCTGCATCACTTTGTTGTCGGTCTTCACGTCGCGCGTCAAATCTTCAGCGTAGCGAATCACCAGTTTCTCAAGTTCGGAAAATACCGGGTTGTCTTTGTAGTCATCCAAGGCATTTATTTTCTCATCAGTAAGGCCTGCCCTCCGACCGAGGGCCTTGTGGTGGTGAGCTCAATAGTCACACTCATTGACCAGCGAAGACTTGATATATGCGAGTTCTCGCAACTGAGAATCCAGTTTTGTGCCCACCAGCGCCCTGCCAAAGTCCACTACCAACTTGAGAATTTGAGGCGCATGTGCCATAAGCCTGTAAATGTTCGGAACCTGCCCCAGCTTGCGTTGCATGGAGTCAAAAATCTCAGATGCTTCCTGGGGCTCTTGACCTTTTTCTAGGTTTTCCAGTTCAGCCATTGTTCCTCCAGCGGAAAACGGTTGCGTTTTCTCCAAATCGTTATGTTAAATGGGCACTCGTTAATATGAAACAGGATTTATCCACCCCCGAGGCCACCCACTTGCCGCTCGGTCTCCTAAAAGAGGAAGAACGGATGTTTCAGGACAACGTGCGGCAATTCGCCCTGCGACAAGTTCGTCCCTTGGTTGAAAAGATGGATCGAGAAGGAGTCTTCGATCCGGATCTGATCTCGCAGTTTTTCCAACTGGGGATGATGGGGATAGAAATCCCGGAACAGTACGGCGGATCCGGCGGAACCTTCTTCATGTCGATTCTGGCAGTTGAAGAACTCTCGCGCGTCGATGCTTCAGCAGGTGTGGTAGTTGACGTTCAGAACACCCTGGTCAACAACGCGCTGCTGCGATGGGGAAGCGACGCGCAGAAGAAAAAATATCTTCCTCGCCTGGCCGCTGACACTGTGGGCGCCTACGCGCTTTCGGAGCCGGGAAGCGGTAGTGACGCATTTTCGATGCAGACTTCTGCGCAGGAGTCGGCCGACTGCTTCGTTTTGAATGGCCGGAAACTGTGGATTACTAACGCCAAAGAAGCAGGCCTGTTCATTCTTTTCGCCACCGTAAATCCTGTGCTTGGGTACAAAGGAGTCACTGCATTTCTTGTCGAGCGGGACCTCCCCGGATTTACCGTAGGCAAAAAAGAAGACAAGCTCGGCATACGAGCCAGCAGCACTTGTGAGCTGCTGCTGGAAAACTGCCGTGTGCCAAAGGAGAATGTGCTCGGCGAGATCGGGAAAGGCTATAAAGTGTCGATCGAGACGCTCAATGAAGGCCGCATCGGCATCGGAGCACAGATGATCGGGTTGTCCCGCGGAGCTCTAGAGGCGGCAGTGTCCTACTCGAAGGAACGAGAACAGTTCGGCCAACCCATTTCCGAGTTTCAGGCAATCCGCTTCCAACTAGCCGAAATGGCCACCGAACTGGACGCCGCACAATTGATGGTTTACAACGCGGCGCGGCTGCGTGACTGCGGAAAAAGCTTTGTTAAGGAAGCCGCGATGGCAAAGTATTTCACTTCGGTGGTGGCCGAGCGAGTTACCTCGGCCGCGGTGGAGATTTACGGCGGCTATGGCTATACGAAAGACTATCCCGTCGAGAAATATTATCGCGACGCGAAAATCGGGAAGATTTACGAAGGAACCTCCAACATGCAGTTGCAAACCATCGCCAAGCTGATTCTGGGGGATTGAAGCAAGTTAAAAACATCGAGAGCCACGGACAGGGGTGACAGAGTTTTCTGAGTACGTGCGTTAGACAAAATATTGGGCCAACGGCTAACAACCTGTGAAAAAAGAGAACCGCGCCCGTCAGGGGCGCGCGCGGAGAATCTAACGGGTTGCGCCGTAATTCTTCTCAGTTGCTGCCGGTTCAGAACATTCTGATGGCGCCGAAGCATCAACAAACATTCTCCGCGCGCGCCCCTGACGAGCGCGGTTCTGATTTTTTCACAGTTCTGAAGGAGGGTGTTATGAAGGAATCTGAACAAGTGTTTACACACGCAACCTGCGGCGGGAATATCAGGCGAGACGCAAACACGCTCCATTACATTTGTGACCGTTGCCATGCTGAAGCCGAGGCTGTTATTAGCTCTGCCGAGAAAACTGAGGGGCAACCCGAAGAGGTTATACTTTGTAACCCACATGATGACGCCTTTTGACCTATGACGACTGCCCGTTCAGTCTTTGTCTCTACGGAACAATCCTGAGCGGGGTACAACTCCAAAGTAATAATTGAAAAAAAAAATTAAACCACGGGGAACACTGGGGACACGGGGATATAAGTTTCTCCTATCAGCAACATCATAGGGCAATTGAGCAGCCGCTTCTGGTCCCAGTGTTCCCCGTGATTCAGGCAGTAGAGGATCCATGATAGGGCGGACACTGGGTCATTATCAGATTGTGTCGCTGCTGGGGGCAGGCGGGATGGGCGAGGTCTACCTGGCCCAGGACAGCAGGCTGGATCGTCGGGTGGCGCTCAAGAGTCTGCCTGCCGCTGTTGCCTCGGACCCGGAACGGATGGGGCGCTTTGTGCGCGAGGCCAAAGCTGCCTCGGCTCTCAATCACCCTAATGTGGCGCACATCTACGAAATCGGCCAGACCGAGGGCGTCAGCTTCATCGCCATGGAGTATGTCGAAGGGCAGACGCTGGCTTATAAGATCGGTGGCCACCCGCTGCAAGTCGCCGAGATTATTGAAATCGGCATCCAGGCGGCCGACGCGCTGGACGAAGCGCACGGCAAAGGGATCACGCACCGGGACATCAAGCCGACCAATATTATGGTCACGCCCCGTGGCCAGGTGAAGGTGTTGGACTTTGGGTTGGCCAAGGTCACCGGACCCGCGGGCCAAGAAGTAGCCAGCAAGCTGAGCACTCTGATGCAGACCACACCGGGAGTCGTGATGGGGACGTTGCCCTACATGAGCCCGGAGCAAGCGCTGGGGCGAGAGATGGATCACCGCTCAGATCTTTTTAGCCTGGGGGTGGTGCTCTATGAGATGGCCACGGGGCGGTTGGCATTTGCCGGGGCCAGTGCGAGCGAGACGTTGGATCGAATTCTGCACGCGCAGCCGGGGGCAATGGCGCGCTTGAATTCCGAAGTGCCGGCCGAGCTTGAACGGGTGGTGCGGAAGTGTTTGGAGAAAGATCGAGAGCGGCGCTACCAGTCGGCACGCGAGTTATTGGTTGATCTGAAAAACCTCAAGCGAGATAGCGATCCCAGCGCGACGCTGACGATAGCGTCACAGGCAAGATGGCGCTGGGCAATGCCCTGGAGTTTGGCAGTAATGATGGCGGCCCTCTTGCTGTTGGCGGGAGGCGCCCTGCTTCTGTTTCGATTCGGTCAGCCCGCCAAGCCGGCTCGCCTTGAGTATATTCCGCTGACCAAGTTCTCTGATTCAGCCGTTGCACCAGCGCTCTCCCCCGACGGCCGCATGCTGGCCTTCATCCGAGGGGAGGAGACCTTCGTCGGTCCGGGTGAGATTTACGTCAAACTTCTTCCCGACGGTGAGCCGGTGCAGCTCACACACGATGGCTCCAGCAAGATGGGCCCCACCATCTTTTCCCCAGACGGCTCGCGCATCGCATATGCCGTAAATACAAGGGATACCTGGACCGTGCCAGTATTCGGGGGCGAGCCGAGCCTCATGCTCGCCAACGCCTCGGGGTTGACATGGATTGGAGCGGCCGGCGCGGGCCGGCGCCGCGTCTTATTCTCCGAATGGACGGGCGAGGGCATCCATATGGGCACCTTCACGTCCACGGAGAGTCGCTCAGATGAGCGAAAGGTATACCTGCCGGCTGACGTGAATGGCATGGCCCACCGTTCTTTTCTTTCGCCCGACCAGAAGTCGGTGCTGCTGGTAGAAATGAATCTGTACGGCTGGCTACCGTGCCGGTTGGTACCGTTTGACGGTAGCTCATTGGGGAAATCGGTGGGTCCTTCCCCTGCCCAGTGCACTGACGCCGCCTGGTCGCTTGATGGTAAGTGGATGTATTTCTCCGCCAATGCCGGGAACGGATTCCACATCTGGCGCCAGCGTTTTCCAGACGGGCCGCCCGAGCAAATCACCTCTGGTCCGACCGAGGAACAGGGCATCGCATTTGCTCCGGATGGCCACTCGTTTGTTACTTCGGCTGGGGAGAGCCAAAGCACCGTTTGGGTGCATGACTCTCGCGGCGAGAGGCAAATCACCTCGCAAGGTTATGCTTATCTTCCTTCGTTCTCCGCCGACGGCAAACGGTTGTATTACCTGGAGCGCTCCCGTGCGAACCGGCGCTTTGTGAGCGGAGAGCTTTGGGTCACGAATCTGGAGACCGGAAAGCGCGAGCGACTGCTTCCCGATTTCCTGATGGAGCACTATGACGTTTCCCGAGACGGCAACCGTGTAGTGTTTGTCATGATCGATGATGCCGGGCACTCCCCGGTTTGGGTGGCAACGCTCGACGGAAGTTCGCCGCCGCGCCGTTTATCGTCTTTCGACTGTGTGCGCGCCCTTTTCGACCCTAACGGTGGCGTACTTTTCGTGGGGGGAGAGCGGGGGGCGCCTTACCTCTATCACATTAAAGAAGACGGCACTGGATTGCGGAAAGTGGTCTCGACGCCAGTCCTCTTTATTTACGACGTTTCGCCCGATGGAAAAGCGCTGGCGCTGTGGGTGGAACGTTCTGTATTCGTCTATCCCTCCGACGGCGGCGCACCCACTCTGATCTGCTCAGGCTGCGCCACCGCGGGAGGAGAGAACCGTGGTGTCACACCGTCCCTTCTGAGTTGGTCACCGGATGGGAAGTTTCTCTATTTTCAGACAATTTCGCTTAAAATTTCAGGCCAGACGTACGCTGTTCCCCTACAACCTGGCCAGATCCTGCCGCCCCTACCGGCTGGCGGGCTCGGGTCGATGGCAAATGCTGCAACCTTGCCAGGCGCCCGTTTGATTCCCGAACAGAGGGTCTTCGTGAGCGCAGACCCGTCGGTGTACGCTTTCCTGCGCGTCGCGACGCACCGCAACATTTACCGCATTTCGGTGCCTTGAAGAGAGGGACCATGAAGTGAAATGACTGCTCAAAGTTCCTACATAAGGAGAAGCGATGAGAGCTAGCAAATCTAGGGTTACCCGCCGCAGCTTTTAGATAGATTCGCACTCAAACTTTTACTTACTAAAGGTGCGAAAAAGTAAGAATCGTGGTATAAGTCAGGCATGCGCATAAAAAGAGAGGTCGGAGAAAAAGGCCAAGTGGTGCTTCCTAAGGATATCCGAGACCATCTGAACATAAAGCCCGGATCCG
>DASYPF010000352.1:0-9397 GCA_036006905.1 Acidobacteriota bacterium | reverse complement strand
TTCGATGGTGTTCTTGCCTCGACCGGTAACGATAATGATGTTGGCCAGCCCAGAGTTCACGGCTTCTTCCACCACATACTGGATGATGGGCTTGTCAACGAGCGGTAGCATTTCCTTGGGTTGCGCTTTAGTCGCCGGCAGAAATCTGGTCCCCAGCCCCGCGGCCGGAAAAACAGCTTTGCGTATTTTCATTTTATTAGTCACATTGGCACCAATTCGCGACCCACCTGATTACACATGGCGAACTCCGTTCCAATTGGCGATGAAGTCCAAGCCGCGAGAGTTATCGAGCGCTCGGAACCCGCGTGCGTGACGTACACCGCAGTGGCCCACCGCCGTGCGTCCCTGCACCAACCCCTACACCAAGTTTGACAAAGCGCGCGTCATCGAGTTCAATGCTCGCTTTAAGTCGCACCGAACTACATCTGGCAATCACTCTAGAGAGTATAGCTTAAATGCTGGACAGAACTTTCGTTCGAGAAAACATAGAACAGGTCGGGAAGGCGCTTCAGGACCGTGGTTCAGATTTTAATCTTGACAAGTTTCTCGAGCTGGACGATCGAGTACGAACACTGCGCACGGAAGTGGAGGAAGGTCGGGCAGAGCGAAACAGAATGAGCGAAAAGATCGGTCGCCTTACCAAGTTAGGTCAAGATACTACCGCTGAGCGAACCGCCATGAAGGCGCGTACGAACAAGACCAAACAGGATGAGTCCGAGCTAACGGCCGTAGAAGAAGAGTTAGCAACCCTCCTTAAGATCATCCCTAACATCCCGCATCCGAGCGTCCCGGTCGGCAAAGACGAAACCGCCAATCAGCTAATACGTAAGGTCGGAGAGCCGCGACGTTTTGATTTTAGCCCTAAAGATCACGTGGAGCTCGGCGCCGCGTTGGGAATTCTCGATATGGAGCGGGCGGCCAAAATTACCGGCGCCCGCTTTGCTCATTATTGGGGACTCGGAGCGAGGCTGGAGCGCGCGCTGATCAATTTCATGCTCGATGTGCAGACGCGTGAGAACGGTTACCAAGAAGTCTTGCCGCCTTTCATCGTCAACGACCAAACTCTATTTGGGACCGGACAGCTTCCCAAGTTCAGGGCCGACCTCTTCAAGCTCGACGGCCTCGACTACTATCTGGTGCCGACAGCGGAAGTCCCGGTAACCAATCTGTATCGAGATGAAATTATCGAATCGAAAAAACTCCCGCTCAAACTTACCGCTTACACGCCTTGTTTTCGCAGCGAGGCAGGATCTTACGGAAAGGATACGCGCGGCCTGATCCGCCAGCACCAGTTCAATAAGGTGGAGTTGGTTTGCTTTTCGCAACCGGACACGTCATACGACGAGTTGGAAAGGCTGACGACCGCTGCCGAGACGATTTTGCAAAAGCTGGAACTCCCTTATCAGGTCGTGGCACTCAGCACCGGGGACCTGGGATTTGCCGCAGCGAAGACCTATGATCTTGAGGTCTGGCTGCCCAGCCAGCAGCGCTGCCGCGAGATCTCCTCCTGCAGCAATTTTGAGGATTTCCAGGCGCGGCGCGCCAACATCCGCTTCCGCGCCGACGCAAAAGCCAAACCGCGGCTCGTCCACACTCTGAATGGCTCGGGGCTGGCCGTGGGACGGACCTGGGTTGCTATTGTGGAGAATTATCAACAGCCGGATGGCTCGGTAAAGATCCCCAAAGTGCTGGTGCCGTATATGGACGGAGTGCGGGAGATCCGATAGGCTTAACGCAAAGACGCAAAGGCGCAAAGGCGCCAAGCGGCTGGAGGCGAGTATCTGTGCCCAACCCTTCGCTTAAAGACTTCCATGTCTGATTTGGGTGGGCACAGATACTCGCCTCCGCCCGCTTGGCGCCTTTGCGCCTTTGCGTCTTTGCGTTAAGCCTTTGTAGGATTCCAGTACTCGTCCACGATCCTGGCCACCCCATCGGCGTCGTTCCGCGGGGCGATGCGAAAGCCGTGGCGTTTCAGGTCTTCTGTGGCATTGTCCATCAAAAAAGAATGGCCCGCTACCTGCAGCATTTCCAGGTCATTGTGATTGTCGCCAAATGCCATGACCTGGCAGGGAGCTAAATTCTCGCGCTCCATCAGCCATGCCAGTGCTTTGCCTTTGGAGCAGAGGGCGTGGATCACGTCGACAAAGATGTGGTCCCGGTCCGGGTAGGATGTTTCTAAAATCGCGGTTTGAAAAGAAAACTGTTCCTTCAACATTGCCTTAAATCTTTCCAGCGGGGCGATCGCGTGTGTGAACATCATCTGGATCACCGGCGGGCCCGCCAGTGCCTGCATCAAATCGTCGACGGCAACCATGTCGGCCCGATTGCGCGCAATGTATTCCGACCGCGAGGGATTTTCCTGATCCTTTTCCTGAAAAAAGATACGCGTCTCCCTCGGATCGACGTGCACAAAGGGGAACTGCTTCATCTTCCGGCTGAAATCAATTAGCTGGCGGAACACATCCGGTTCCAGACCCTTGAAATAAAGCACTTCTCCCGAATCGGAGCTGCGAATTAGGGCTCCGTTGTGAACGATTGCCAGGTCTCCCAGGCCATACTGCTGCGCGATTCGCGCCACATTGCGAAAGCGGCGTCCGGTGACCAGCACGATCCGCACACCATTTCGGCGCAGGATTTCGACGGCCCGGGCGTTGGCCGGGGAGACCTGGTGCTGGTTGTCAAGGAAAGTTCCGTCCAGGTCCAGTGCCACCAGGCGAATTTCGGATCCCCGCATTCGCTAAGAGGTGGTCGTCAACGCTTGCTTGCGCGCTTTGCGCTTGCGGGACACGTGGAAGACAAGCGAAATCCCGATGCTTAGCACGTACAAGGCAACCATGGGGAGCGCAAACACAAAGAGGTTTACTGCGTCTCCCGTCGGAGAAATGACCGCCGCCACAATAAAGATGATCAGGATTGCATATTTGAAGTTGTGCCACAGGAATCTGGGTGTGGTGATGCCGAACATGGAGAGGAATCCGATTAGAACCGGTAACTGAAAAACGACGCCCATTCCCAGGATGACGAGGGCTGCGAAATCAAAGAATTCGCTGGCAGTGATCATGGGGCGAAGTTCCGGATTGAAGTTGATCAGAAACTCCAGCGCACGAGGAAGCGCGATAAGGTAAGCGAAAGCGCCGCCCAGCAGGAAGAGAATTGTGGAGCCGAGAAGAAACGGAAGCGCGTAAGTTTTCTCTCTTCGGTACAAACCGGGAGAGATAAACAGCCATAGCTGCCAGAGGATGAAGGGAGAAGCCACAAATATGCCCACAATCAGAGAGGCTTTCATAGAAATACCGAAGCCTTCGGTGGGAGTTAAATAGAAAAGCTCTTTTCTCCCTTCAGGAAGCACCTTTTTAATGGGAGCGAGGATGAAATGAAATAGTTGGACATAAAAGAAAAGGCAGACAGAAAAACCCACTGCTATCGCGATCGTGGAGTAGATCAGGCGCGTGCGCAGCTCTTCGAGGTGCTCCAAGAATGTCATTTTGTCGGAGAGTTCTGCCTCGTCAGGAAGGGTAGCTTCCGGGTCCCGGTGTTCGTCTGCCATCATCAACCGCTCAGGAATTCAGGTCGGCGTCCGGGTGATGCTCGTCCGGATGAGACGAGTAGTGCATATCCTGTGTAGAGGAGTGCTGGCTGTCCGGGGTGGCTGAAGAGTGCGTATCGGGGACCGAGCTGGTCAGTTGGCGCAGCTTTTCGTCTTCGGCGCGAACTTCATCTTCCCAGGTTCGTTTCAGGTCGTTGGTAGCTTTCTTAAATTCAGACAAGCCCCGGCCCAGGGATTTGCCCAGTTCGGGCAGTTTGCGCGGTCCGAAAATAATCAAAGCAATTAAAAAGATGACAACGATTTCGCTAAAACCCAATGAGCCAAACATAGCTAGTTTAGACCTCAGTCTGAACCCTAAGTGTAGAGCACGGGCCCGGAACAGTCAATTTCATTTCGGTCTGCCGCAAATGGACGCGAATGAACGCCAATTAATTAACGCAAAGGCGCAAGGGCGCAAAGGCATGACGTAGGAACCGCCCTAATGGATTACAAATTCGACTGTTCGCGCCAACCAAAGGACGGTTCCTACATCATGCCCCTTGCGCCCTTGCGTTAATTAATTGGCGTTCATTCGCGTCCATTTGCGGTCCAAGATGATATACTGACCGGTGTCAAAAACTCAAAATGAGGTGCTTGTGAGACATAAGCTTTCGATTCTGTTCCTGCTTACCATTCTGTTGGCGGCCGCTTTTGGGGGGTTCGTTGGCGATAAAGTAAACGCCGGCGGGCCCCTGGGAGATGGTTCCTCTCAACAGATAAAGAATTTCACCCGCGTGCTCCAGTTGGTTTCAGACAATTACGCGCAGCCGGTGAATACCGAAGAACTGGTGGAGAGCGGAATCCGCGGCATGCTGCATACGCTTGATCCGCATTCTTCCTTTTTTGATACGCGAGATTACAACCGGCTGCAGGAAGAGCAGCAGGGCAAGTATTACGGTCTTGGCATCACAATCCGTGCCGTCAGCCCGGGTTCCGGACGTGTCGTGGTGGTGGAACCCCCAGCGCCGGGAACCCCCGCATATAAGGCCGCAATTCGAGCAGGTGACGTCATTACGCACATTCGCAATGAGCCTATCGATGATTGGGACACCGACGAGGTCATCAGCAATTTGAAAGGGCCAAAGGGAACCAAAGTGGATATCATCATTGAGCGGCCCGGCGTGGAGCATCCCATCCCGGTCACCGTTGAGCGCGACGAAATCCCCATGTTTGCCATCCACGATGCATTCCTGCTTCGCCCACGCGTTGGGTATGTCAAAATCATTCGTTTTGCCGACACCACTTCAGATGAGCTGGATGCTGCCTTAAAGAAAATGGATCCTGCGACATTAGAGGGCTTGATACTAGACCTGCGCAACAATCCCGGCGGCGCTCTCAACCAGGCGATACGCGTTACCGATCAGTTCCTCCGCCAGGGCCAGGTGATAGTAAGCACGCGCAATCGTCATGGCAAGGAGAACGAATACAAAGCACCCAATGGCTCTTCATATCGTTACCCGATGGTCGTATTGATCGATCGCTACAGCGCCAGCGCGTCTGAAATTTTATCGGGCGCCCTGCAGGACCATGACCGCGCCTTGATCGTGGGAGAAACGTCTTTTGGCAAGGCGTTAGTTCAGACAATTTATTCCCTGGGCGATCGGAAAGGTTTGGCGCTGACAACCGGGCGCTATTACACGCCCAGCGATCGATTGATCCAGCGCGATTACTCAGGCGGTTTTTACGACTATCTCTGGAACCGAAGAGAAAATGAGGATAACACCCAGAAAGGTGAAGTTAAGCATACCGATTCGGGCCGTAAAGTTTACGGCGGGGGCGGCATCGCTCCTGATGTGAAATTCACCGTTGAAGCCAAGAAATTCCAGAACATGTTGGCCGCTCGCGACGTGTTTTTTAGTTACGCCCATAAGCTAATCGGCGGAGAGGTCACGGTCGCGAAGAATTTCAGGCTTCCCGAAAAAATCAGCGATTTGTCCGATGCAGAGCGGAAACAGTTGATGGACTCGCTGGCGATTTCCGATGCCGTACTCAATGACTTCAAGAGTTACCTGAGGACCAAGGCACTGCTGTTTACGGACGCAGATTTCGAACAGAACAAGGAATTCATCAAGCGGCGACTGAAGAAGGAAGTATTTGACGCCTTTTTTGGATCGCGCGAAGGAAAGAAGATCGAAGTCGAAGGAGATGAACTGGTCCAGAAAGCAATCGAACTGTTGCCGCAGGCAAAAGCGCTGCTGCAACGCTCCGAGAAGCCCGACAAAAATATTGTTGCAACGGCAAAATCGTCCCGTTAGAATTTCCCCAGCCTTTTAAGGACAAGAGAGGACACCACCGGTCCTCGCGGTTTTTTGTCCTTCTTTTTCTTTGTCTTACAAGTTCTAGAACTGTTTGGCTTGCGCGTTAGAAATGTGACATTGATAACGTGCGACCCAATCTGATCGGGGGGAAACTAGGCTCCGGCTTAGGATCTCATGAAAACAAACCGCGCAGCTTTGCTTTTTCTTTGCCTTTTCTTGTCCGGATGTGCTGCATCCAGACGGGGGATTATAGCGCCGCAATTATTCTATTCCACTCCCGCTGTCTCCACAGATGTCGCGCCCGCAAAGAATGCTCCTGAAGCGGCGCGTCCTGCCACGCCTCCAGGGGATGCCAGCATCCCGCGCGTAGATCCGAATATCAAATTCATTCAGGAATTAATGGATCGCGCTTCTGCCCTGTTTGATGAAGGAGAGCGCTTGGCACGCCAAGGGAAGGGAGCGCAAGCGAGAGAACGACTGCAGCAGGCGGTCAGTTTGATCAACCACTCGCCCTTCTCGATGTTTCAATATCCGCAGTTGGGGCGTTTCTACATCAACCTGAAGAGCGACGTGAGCGCCGCGGAAGCATCGCTGGCGGAAGAGCAGGAAACTGCGCCGGCGCCAGCGGCCGAAGAGAAATCGGATCAGAAACTCGAGTCGGCGGCCGTCGACGCTTTGCCTAACATCAATCTGTATCAGGTCCAGGTGGATCCGTCGCTCATTTCTACAGTGAGCGATGAAGTGCGCAGTATGCGGTTCGGAATTCCCATTTCGCTAAATGACCGTGTCTTGCGCATGATGGAGTATTACCAGAACCGCGGGCGCGACGTCATGCAGCAGGGACTGACGGAATCGGGAAAATATTTGCCGCTGTTCAGGAGAATTTTCCAAGAGGCGGGCGTTCCTCAAGATCTGGTTTATGTAGCGCAGGTAGAAAGCCTGTACAAGCCGCTGGCTTACTCCAAAGCCCGCGCGAAGGGAATTTGGCAGTTCACCCGAGCGGCCGCTCAGGACTATTCACTGAAGCTGAATCGCTGGGAAGATGAAAGAGCCGATATTGAGAAATCGACTCGAGCGGCCGCCTGTTATCTGAAAGGACTCTACGAGCGATTCAATGACTGGCACATGGTCCTGGCGGCTTATAACTGGGGGCCGGCGCGATTTGAGCGTCTGCAGGCGCGCTTCGGAAACATCAGCTACTGGGAAATGACGGACCGTGGCGTGCTTCCCAACGAAACCGTCAACTACGTTCCCAGCGTCCTCGCCACGATCATCATCGCCCGCAGCCCGGAACGGTACGGTTTTTCCGTTACCCCGGCCAGACCGTTGGAGTTTGAGAAAATCAACGTCCGCCGGTCGGTACGCCTGGCGGACATAGCGGAGGCTAGCGGACTGGACCTGGAAGAGCTCAGGCAGTTGAACCCGGAACTGACGCACATGGTAACTCCGGCAGATTCTCCCGACTATCAGTTGAAAGTGCCTTTGGGACAGGCTCTGGATTTAGAAGACCGGGTGGCGCAGCTTCCCGAAGCTCCTTCTATCCGCTTGAAGCACCACCGTGTGCGCGGCGGTGAAACACTGGCAGCCGTGGCGCACCGTTACGGCGTATCGGTAGTCGAGCTGGCGCAGGCGAATCATCTCTCGACAAAGTCCAGACCGAGAAGAAATGCGTTGTTGATTATTCCAGGCGGCGGAGAAGTGCTCCATTTGACCCGCGCAAGACATCGCAGCGCTTCTGCGACCTATCGTGTCCGCCGGGGCGACACCTGGGCTCGCGTGGCCCAGAAGACGGGAGTGATCGTTGCGCAATTGAAGAAGCTCAATCATCTGGGCTCGCATGCGGCCCTTCGCGCCGGCACTATTCTGGTTTTGAACCGCGGCAACGCTGGCCCGGGTTCGCGCGTGGCTGCGGTGAATTCCAGAAGAGTTACTTCCGGGTCAGAAAAAATCCTGTATAGAGTGCGAAAAGGGGACACGGTCGGCTCGATTGCGAAGCGATACGGGACCGACGTGAAGTCACTTCGTAGATGGAACCAGAACTCCACTCAAACCATTTATCCCGGCCAGCGGCTCACAATTTTTTCCGGCGAGTAAAATTCCACAGTCAGAGGCCCTTCGGGCCGCTAAGCCCGCGGAGCGGGCGTCCAGCATGTAGCCCCCGGCGCAGCGAAGCGGAGCCGGGGGTTAGTTGGGGGTTCGCCCTGAGAGCCCGCAGGGCGGGCGACAGCAGAAAATCCTGTATCGCATCGTATTTGCCACGTTGAAGCCATGCCATCTAATCAAGAAGGAGGCGCTTCTTTGCGCATATCACACCGATTTCAAGCCGGGCTCCAATTAAGCTAAACCCTGTCGCCCGCCTTGCGGGCTCCCTCTGCGAAACCCTACTTGGCCCCCGGCTCCGCTTCGCTGCGCCGGGGGCTACACGCTGGACGCCCGCTTCGCGGGCTGAGTTGGCCCATTGTTTCTTCGAAATGTAGAAAATTCCAGAGCGCGGCGAAGCCGCGCCATTGCCGTAGTAGAGACGCGGCGCTGCCGCGTCTCTACGTAGCAATTCAGCTAACCATTCGGATGAGACGGCGCACCGCGCCGTTCTCTACAATGGGATCCAACGGTGCGCCGAAATGTCCAACCCAATGGCGGCCCTCCGGGCCGCTGATGCTATACTGCAATCAGCATGCCTGATCCACCTCGAGACTCTTCTGAAGCTCCTCCTGCTCCTCTTCGGCAACGGAGTACTCGCCTAGCGCTCGGTATCGGCGCTCTCTTCGGAATGGTGCTCGTGGCTTTCGTAGCGCTCATGGCTGTTGCAATCTATTGGGGCTCGGACCTGTTCAGCACATGGCGCGCGGTTTTCGGCCCATCGCGCACAGTCGTGAATGTCTCCCAGCCGACCGTCGTTCGCCAGATTCAACAGCTCAAGAGACTGGAAACAGTGGTCTATACCATGGAAAAAATCGTTGAAGGCGAACGTGAAGGCTTGCTTCCAAAGTTCCTGACGGGAGAACGGCTGCTGCTGATCGTTCATGGGGAAGTCATTGCCGGTATCGACCTGGGTGACATTGGACCCAGGGACGTAGCCATCGACGGGCGCAATGTGAAACTTCGTATTCCCAGAGCGCAAATTTTTACTGCTCGCATCGACAACGGAAAGACCCGAGTTTACTCTCGAGACACAGGAATCCTGACTTGGGCAGATCCTAATTTGGAAACAGAAGTACGGCGAGAAGCAGAGCGGCAATTAAGGGAAGCCGCCCTCAAAGACGGTATTTTACAGACTGCCGAACAAAATGCCCGCGCCACACTATCGAGTCTCTTGAAAGGATTTGGCTTTGAGGGGGTCGAAGTGGCGATCAAAGATGGATGGGCCCTGTTGGGTATCGGGGAAGGGGGATGGCGGATGGAAAGGGGGATGGGAGATGGGTGAAGAGAGAAGGGGGAAGGGCGAAGGGAGAGGGGAACCATAAGTGTTACGGCGGCAGATGCGCGATTGAACCCTCGCCTTTCCCCTTCCCCGTTCCCCCTTCACCCATCTCCCTTCCCTCTTTCCCCCTCA
>DASYPF010000351.1:0-25128 GCA_036006905.1 Acidobacteriota bacterium | reverse complement strand
GCCCGCCTGCGGCGGGCTCTGCCCCCGGCTACTCTATGTGACCGCTTCGCGGTCCAGTCGAAAAATCTTTGCGGGAGGACAAGAAACTGACGGTTAGCGCGGCCCTGCCGCGCTAGGTCTCTGCCGTGAACGTTTGTGAATAATCCGGGTTAGTCTGTCCCCGGTGACAGCTATAGCAGCTTACAATGGGTTTCGCACTTTTCAAGTTTCTGATCTTGGTCAAGTTATTATCAATGGACAGCATCATGTCATACATGTCGCGCGCAGTTTGCTTCGTCGGTTTATCGTCCTTTTCCCACTGGGTGATCCGGTGGTGACAGGCATCGGAGAGGCAGTTCGTGTTTCTCCGGCATTGAATGTTGCTACACTACCAAGTATCCTGCCAGGGGGGAGGGCCGAATCGGTAGATCCTCGCGATCCGAAATCCTGGGCGAGGATGAAGTAATATGTCAGACCATCGAAGCACATGGACCTTTGGCTGTCTGGCGAGTTTGTTGGCGGCCGGCGGCGGCATTTATTTGTTGGAAGCGAGCCAACAACCTGTCGGGCAATCGTCGCCGCCCCTGGTGCATCTCAACGTCATCGATCAGTACTGCGTTTCCTGCCACAACGACACATTGAAAATGGCCGGGCTCGCGCTCGACCTCGTCGCCTCCCACCGCGTGGATCAATACCCGGAGGTATGGGAGAAAGTCGTCCGGAAGCTTCGCGCCCGTCAGATGCCGCCGGCCAAGATGCCGCGGCCGGATGAGCGCACCTACGAAGCAGCAGCGTCATCGCTGGAGGCGTTGCTTGACCGCCTGGCGGCGGCGCAGCCGAACCCTGGTCGAACGGATACCTTCCGGCGCCTGACTCGAACCGAATACCAGAACGCCATCCGCGACCTCCTTGCACTGGATGTCGATGTTGCGATGCTGCTGCCGCCCGACGAATCCAGTTACGGCTTCGACAATGTAACGGTCGGAGATCTCTCACCGACATTATTGGACCGGTATATATCGGCAGCGGAGAAGATCAGCCAGCTTGCGGTGGGGCGACCCGGCCGCTCCCCCGGCGGAGATACCATCAGGATTCAGCCGGACCTCACGCAAGAAGAGCACTTGGACGGGCTTCCCCTCGGCACGCGCGGTGGTGCAGTGATCCGTTATGCGTTCCCGCTGGATGCCGAGTACGAGATCCAGATTCGGCTAGCGCGAGACCGAAACGAGCATATCGAAGGCCTGGGCGAGCCTCACGAGTTGGAACTGCTATTGGATAAGGAGCGCGTTCACTTGTTCACGGTCAAACCGCCACCGCGAGACGCAAAAAACTCTGAAGATTATCAGCCGTCTCATGACAACCTGGACCAGCATCTCAGAATTCGCGTTCCAGTAAAGGCGGGTCCTCACACGATCGGAGCGGCGTTCCTGAAAAACCCTTCGGTGCTGCTCGAAACTGCACGTCAGCCTTACCAGGCACACTTCAATTTCTATCGCCATCCCAGAATCCAGCCGGCAATTGACTCGATCTCGGTGATCGGTCCCTACGCGGCTAAGGGTCCTGGGAATACGCCCAGCCGCAGCCGGATTTTCGTGTGCCGGCCGGCCAAACCGAGGCAGGAAGATGGCTGCGCCAAACGCATTCTTGCAACGCTGATGCGCAGGGCCTATCGGCGGCCCGTTACGGATGCGGACTTTCAAGCGCCGTTCGAGCTCTACCGAAAAGCGCGAGCAGAGGGAGACTTTGACGGAGGGATCGAAATGGCCCTATCTGCGATCCTGGTGAGTCCCCAGTTCTTATTCCGCATCGAAGACGACCCTGCCAGCGTTGCGCCGAACACTGCGCATCGGATCAGCGATCTGGAGCTGGCGTCGCGCCTCTCGTTTTTCCTGTGGAGCAGTATTCCTGACGATGAGCTCCTCGACTTGGCCATTGCAGGAAAACTGAAAGCTCCTGCGGTGCTAGAACAACAGGTGCGCCGAATGCTCGCTGACTCCCGTTCGCGGACGTTGGTGACGAACTTTGCCTCGCAGTGGCTGCGGGTGCGCAACCTTGCATCAATCACTCCGGATATGCGTTTGTTCCCTGACTTCGATGACAATCTTCGGCAAGCCTTTCGGCGGGAAACGGAGCTGTTTGTCGACAGTGTCTTGCGCGAAGACCGGAGCGTGCTCGACCTGCTGAGCGCGAATTACACGTTCGTCAATGAACGGCTGGCCAAGCATTACGGCATTCCACATGTGTACGGGGACCGTTTCCGGCGCATCACCTTAGGCGCCGACAGCAGGCGAGGCGGGCTGCTGCGCGAGGGAAGCATTCTTACGGTGACTTCTTACGCTACCCGGACGTCGCCTGTGATTCGCGGCAAATGGATCCTCGAGAACATTATCGGGATGCCACCACCACCGCCGCTGCCGGATGTGCCGGCACTGAAGGACAAGACCATTGATGGGAATCTTTCCGTTCGCAAGCGGCTGACTGAGCACCGCACCAGTCCGGCGTGTGCCACCTGCCACAACCTTATCGATCCGGTTGGCTTGTCGCTCGAAAAGTTTGATGCGATCGGACGCTGGCGGACCGTTGAAGGAGGGGCGCCCATCGATCCTTCGGGCCGCCTTCCGGACGGCACTGAGTTCACCGATGTGCAGGGACTGGAGCAGGCTTTGTTGAGACGTCCCGAGATGTTTGTCGGCACGTTTGCTGAAAAGCTTCTCACATACGCTTTGGGCCGAGGAGTACAGGGCTACGATGCGCCGGCGATCCGCGCGATCGTTCGGAGGGCGCGGGCCGAGAATTTCCGCGTCTCTTCGGTCATTCTCGGTATAGTTAACAGTACGCCGTTCCAGATGAGGAGATCACAATGATCATCATGAAAAGGTCTCTGCCGCGACGCACGTTCCTGCGTGGTATTGGAGCCACACTGGCGCTGCCGCTGCTCGATGCCATGGTGCCATCCATGACTGCCCTGGCCAAAACGCCGGCCAATCCGGTTCGGCGTCTCGGTTTTGTCTACATGCCGATGGGATGCGACATCACTCGGTGGACTCCTCCCGGCGAGGGGAGGCTGATCGAGCTTTCACCTACACTCAAGTCGCTCACTCCAGTGGTGGATCAACTCACCGTCATCACCAACCTGGAACTGAAGAACGCCTATCCCGGCACTCACGCGACCTCCAACGCTGCCTTCCTGAGCGCGGCGAAAGCAAAATGGACCGAAAGCACAGACTACTACTTGGGCACGACGGTCGATCAAATCGCTGCCAAGCACATGGGCCAGGAAACGCAACTGCCATCGCTGGAGCTGGCCATGGATCTACTGCAGATGGTCGGTCAGTGCGACAACGGCTATGCGTGCGTCTACCAAAATAATCTCTCGTGGTCGTCGCCGACCACACCGCTTCCAGCTGAAGCTCACCCGCGGATTGTTTTTGAGCGCTTGTTCGGCGAAGGGGGGAGCGCATCGGACCGCCGCGCCGCACTGCGCAGACGAGCCAGCCTGCTCGATTCGATCAGTGAAGATATGTCTCGCCTTCAGAGAAAGCTCGGCCCAGCCGACCGGACCAAGGTCAGCCAATATTTGGATACCGTCCGCGAGGTGGAGCGCCGCATTCAGAAGGCCGAGAACGAGACAGCGGACAACCCGCTGCCCGATCTCGATCGACCCGTCGGCGTACCGGCCGCCTACGCCGATCACGCACGGTTGATGTTCGACCTGCAGGTACTGGCTCTCCAGGGCGATGTCACCAGGGTCATTATCTTCCAACTTGCTCGCGAAACAAGCACGCGAACTTATCCCGAGATTGGCGTTCCCGATCCACACCATCCCCTCTCGCATCACGGAAACGATCCGGAGAAAATTGCGAGAATGGCGAAAATCAATGCGTTCCACGTGTCGCTTTTCGGCTATTTCCTGGAGAAGCTGAAGTCTACGCCGGAGGGCGACGGCTCTCTGCTCGACCATTCGCTCTACCTGTACGGCAGCGGGATGGGCAATCCCAACGTGCATGACCACGTAAATCTGCCGATTCTTGTGGCTGGCGGCGGAGCAGGTAAACTCAAGGGTGGGCGTCACATCAAGTATGCCGAGCCGAAGCCGCTGGCCAACCTTCATCTGACACTCCTGGAAAAAGTGGGTGTTCAGCTCGACTCATTCGCCGACAGTCAGGGCAAGGTCGAGGAACTCCTTTCGGTGTGATGCACTCTGGACCAAATATCGTGACTTATTTGAGATGGTTCTGCGCATGCGCAATGGCTTTGCTTCTCTTCGCCGCCAGCCTGTTCGGCGCCGGTTATGAGGCGCCGCTGGCGGATGCTGTGGAAAAGATGGACAGGGCGAGGATTCGCGCCCTGCTGCAACAGCGCGTCAATGTGAACGCGCCTCAGATCGATGGGATGACCGCGCTCCATTGGGCGGCGTATCAGGACAATCTGGAAATGGCGGAAATGTTGGTGCGGGCCGGCGCCGATGTGAAAGCTGCCAACCGCTATGGCGTGACGCCACTGTCGTTCGCTTGCACGAATGGAAACGGCGCAATGGTCGAGCTGTTTCTGAACGCGGGTGCTGATCCGAACACGGCGCTTCGCGGAGGGGAAAATGCTTTGATGACCGCCGCGCGTACCGGCAAGCTCGGGCCCGTGAAGGCGCTGCTGTCCCGCGGAGCCGACGTCCACAGGAAGGATAGCCGCCGCGGACAGACGGCCCTCATGTGGGCGGCGGCGGAGGGTCACGCGGATGTAGTAGCAGAGCTCATCAAGGCCGGAGCGGATTTCCGTACCCATTTGGATTCCGGGTTTACGCCCCTGTTGTTTGCCGTGCGCGAAGGGCGGATCGACGTCGTGCGTGTCTTGCTGAAGGCGGGCGCCGACGTGAACGAGACGGTACAGGCCGGGCCGGGCCGGAGGCGTGGCGACGGCGGGCGCCTGCCGCCGGTTGGCGCCAGCGCGCTGCTCCTGGCGGTCATGAATGCTCACTACGAACTGGCGGCGTATCTGCTGGACTCAGGCGCCGATCCGAATGCAGCCCTCCCAGGTTATACGGTGCTGCACGCCATCACGTCGGTTCGCAAGCCGGGCGTGGGCGATAACGACCCGGCTCCTGAGGGGTCCGGAAATATGAGCAGCATCGAGCTCGTCAAGAAGCTCGCGACGCGCCGAGCGAACTTGAACGCGAGGATGACGAAGCGCGCGAATCTGGCCAATACACGTCTCAACGAGCTCGGGGCGACACCTTTCCTGCTGGCTGCCCTTACCGCAGACGCCGAGCTGATGAAGACGCTGGCCGCGTTAGGGGCCGATCCCCTGACACCAAATGCGGACCACAGCACGCCTCTGGTGGTGGCGGCCGGACTGGCGACGCGTTCTCCCGGCGAGGACGCCGGAACAGAGAGCGAAGTGTTGGAAGCTGTGCAGGTGGCACTGGACCTGGGCGCTGACGTGAATGCGATCGACGACAACGGTGAGACCGCCATGCATGGCGCAGCGTATAAAAATCTCCCCAAGGTGGTGCAGTTCCTCGCCGACAAAGGGGCAAAAATTGAAATCTGGAATCGTAAGAACAAATACGGATGGACGCCATTGTTGATCGCCGAGGGTTACAGACACGGCAACTTCAAACCTTCGTCGGAAACAGTCGAGGCGCTCCATCGTGTAATGAAGGCCGCAGGCGTATCCCCGTCGTCAGGAGAGAAGTCACAGAATCTGCCCTAAGGCGACTCGGTTTCTATTGCGGCTTACCGATGCAGTTCCACAACGTCCCTATCTTGCAGCACGTATTCGCGATTGACCATTTGCCCCTCGAATTTGCCGTGCCCCCACACCCGCGCAAACTTGAGCTGAGTCAGGAAATCCTTATGCACTAAGCCGGCCAGATCGATTACACGCGAGCCGCGTTTGAGCGCGTAAGGCGCTGCGAGGTCAGGTTTCTTGCCCGGCGCCTTCGAGTAAACGCGGACCACTTGAAGCAAATCGAACAGCGCCCGCCGCAGGCTCTCAAGCCCGTCATTGGTTTCTGCTGAGACCGAAAGTATGCGACCCCTGTCGCCATAGAGTTCTTCAAGAATCCCCAGGTTGCCGGCTGCCCCATTCAAGTCGTTTTTGTTGGCGCATAATATTGCGGGCTTTGCAACCCAGCCAGGGGTGCCGGGCTCTGTGGAATGGCCGAGCTGAACTTTCGCTTTAGCAAGCTCGGCCAGGGTCGCCTCGAGGTCTTCAAGCAAGTCCGGATCGCCCAAATCGACAACCAGCAGCGCAGCGTCGGCATTGCGAATTATCTGATAGACCCACGATTCAGGAAAGTCAGAATGAGCGGGCGGCAGATCGACAAGCTGGATCCGGATGTCTTCAAAGTCCATCATGCCGGGCAGCGGCACACGAGTGGTGAACGGGTAGCCGGCTACTTCGGGTGCGGCACGGGTGAGGCGCCGGAGAAGAAGTGACTTTCCGGAATTGGGCGGTCCAACCAGCGCCACCTGGCCCGCGCCTTCTTTGTCGACGTGGTAGATCAGGCCCGAGCGGCTTGCGGGCTTCTTCTCTTGCGTAGTGCGGAGTTTCGAAAGGCGCCGTTTCAGATCGGCTTGAATTTTTTCAGTGCCCTTGTGGCGCGGTATAGTCGCCAGCATGTGCTCCAGCGCGGCAATTTTTTCCCCGGTGGTCTTTGCGCCTTTGAAATGTTTTTCCGCTTCGCGATATTCGGGCGTGAGGTTGGCAGGCATGTCAGATCTCCCAGGACGTCATCTATTATCCGACGATACCAAGCCAATAGTCACGACAGGCCTTGCGTGACCGTCGGTTTTCACCGTCCAGGTCTGGAGAGCCGAGATGGCTCTCCATTAGCCACGAACACCAGCACGCAGGATGCGTGCGCTCCCAGGCGCCACTCCACCGACGCGCGATCAATCCAAATAAATCCGAGCCGCGAGCGACACTGGGATGAGAGCCGAAGCGTCGCTTAAACAAACCACCGGGTCGGAACTTAGTTGATTCCCCGGCGCAGAGCCAGATATTCTAAATTACGGAAATTCCATATTAAGGCAGCAATTCTCCTTACTCTCGACCGCAAGCACTTCATGACTAAGACGATTCGCGAGGCGAATCTTTCGATCAGCATCCAAATTCCCGCAGACTTTCTGCGACAGTGGATCGGTTGACCTGATAGCAGCCATCAGCGCTCAAAGATCGGATATGAAAAACCGCCGCCCGATCCGTACTGGGTGATTCGGCCGAGCTCCACCAGTTCTTCCGGATGTTGAACGGGCAGCATCCGCAACAGAATGGCGTCGATCAGGCTGAAGATGGCCGTGTTTGCACCCATTCCGAGCGCCAGCGTGGCCCACGGCGACGACCGCGAAGCCGGGGCTCCGGCGCAGCATGCGCGCTGCATAGCGAAGGTCTTGAATCAAGGTTTCCATGGTTAGCTCTCATGTCTCAGGTAGCTGTCAGCTGTCAGGTCTCAGCTTCGAATGACGTTTTGAAGCCTGGTCAACTCCTTTTGTAATCTAAATTTGGTATGATATTCTTACAACAAAAGTAGGAATTACGGAGATTCACAGAATGAAAGTTACGGAAAAGGGACAGGTCACAGTTCCCAAAAAACTCAGGCGAAAATACGGGATTACGGCGGCGACAGAAGTGGAGTTTATCGAACGCGATGGCGCAATCCACTTGGTCAAGAAGGCGGCTACTGGCGCCCTCGGGCGTTTCCGCGGAATAGCCGACAAGAAAGGAATTCCTCGCCGCACTGATGAGTTCTTGCGACTGATTCGGGAGGGATAGGGCATGAGTAGAGCTGCTGTGGACAGCTCCATCATCCTGGACATCCTGCTGGACGATCCTGAATTCGCACAGACATCCATCAGACTCCTGGAAAAACACCTCGCCGGCGGTGCTGTTGTCATCTGTCCCGTGGCTTACTCTGAAAGCGCTGCGTGCCTTTATCCTCCATCCCGTTTTGTCTCCATCGCAAAGGAAATGGATTTGATCTATGAGGACTTTGATCCGGAAGTCTGCACCCTGGCCGCACATATGTGGCGGGATTACCGTGCCAAGGGAGGCCGGAAGAACCGGATCCTTGCGGACTTTCTGATTGGAGCCCACGCGCAAAAGAGGGCCGACGTTCTGCTTAGCAGAGACAGAGGATTTTTCCGTACCTACTTTCACGGTTTGGAAGTCGTGGGACCCTAAGCACCCTCTCGGGCAAACACTCATGACGCTTGCTCCCGGAGAAAACAGCAATTCTTATCGTGCCGTATCAAACATTAATCTTTGCCCATTGTCCGTCGTCAGTTGTCGTTGTCGTGGGTGAGGAGGTAGGCTTTGGTGTCTTCGTGGTTAATTTTTTTTCACCACCAAGGCACCAAGACACCAACATCAATCGTAATCTGAATTCACAATCCGTCTTCATTCAGCATTCCGCAATCCGCAATCCCCAATTTCTGTTCATTCCGCATTCGTCATTCGAAATTCGTCATTCGTATCTCAGCGCCACCATGGGATCGACCTTGGAGGCCCGGCGCGCGGGGATGTAGCTGGCCAGCAGTGCCGCCAGGGCCAGGACAAGCGCCGCTGCCGCGAAGCTCATTGCATCGGTGGGCTTGATACCGAACAGCAGAGTGCTCATGAACCGCGTCAACCAGAAAGAGCCGAAGACTCCAGCGACCACGCCCGCCAGAATCAAGCGCAAACCCTGGCCGACAATCAGGCCAAGCACATCGCGCGGTCGCGCGCCCAGCGCCATCCGTATTCCGATCTCCTGAGTCCGCTGCGCCACCGCATACGCCATCACCCCGTAGACTCCCATCGCCGCCAGTAGCAGCGCGGCCCCTGCAAACACGGCCAGCAGCACCAGGCTGAATCTCCGATCGGCCAGAGACGCGGAAAAGACTTCCTCCACGGTACGGAAGCGGGGTGGAAGGTTCGGATTGAGTTCACGCATGATGCCGCGCGCGCTGGAGATCACCGCTGTGGGATCAGCGCGATGAAAAAATACTGAGCCGCGCGCGTAAGCAGGCGGACTCTCGCCGGAGGGTCCGCTCCCTGACTGTCGCGGCTCGGATTCTTCAACTCGTAGAACAATGGAAAAACCACTAAAGTTGGGCCGCTGCCTGCTGAAAGCATAGAATGTGGGACGCGGTTCAGAGTCTAGGCCGAGCTCGCGGATATCACCGACAATCCCGACGATCGTGAACACGCGCATGTCGCAGGCCGTAAAGCCGGGGCTCCGACGCAGCATTCGAATGCTATGGCGCAGATCCTGCAGTATCTTTTCCATCAGACCTCCGGATTCAAATGACGCGGGGAAGGGGTGACGCGGTGACGCGGCGAGTTTAAAACTTTCATTGTTGTGCTCCTATTCAACTGACGCGGTGAAGGGTGACACGGCGCATGCTTTGTCTCCGCGTTTCCGTGTCGCTCCATTCACGCATCCCTCTGTGTCTCCGTCAGTTGTCATGGGTAAGCGTTGGTGCCTTGGTGTAACAAGTTGTCAACTTCTGGTTTTTTTGACCAAGTTTTTTCCGATGACCGATGACTGATGACCAGTGACGCTTTGGTTGCGGCCTTAAGGCCGCGGTAAGTCTTGGTGGTTAAATTTTTCACCACCAAGGCATCAAGACACCAACATCAATACGCAATCTGAAATTCACAATCCGTCTTTATTCCGCAATCCGCAATCCGCAATCCGCAATCCGCATTCCGCAATTTCTGTTCATTCCACATTCGTCATTCGAAATTCGTCATTCGTCATTCATCATTCGTATCTTAGCGCCACCATGGGATCGACATTCGCCGCCCGGCGGGCGGGCAAGTAACTGGCAAAAATTGCGACTGCCAGAAACAGCACCGAGACGACGGTGAATGTCAGCGGATCGGTTGCCCTCACTCCGTAAAGCAGGCTGGAGAGAAAGCGCGTCAGCGCAAAAGCTGCCGCCAATCCGATGCCTACGCCAATAAGGGCAAGCATCGCGCCTTGTCCGACCACAAGCTTCATCACATCCCGCTGCCCTGCTCCTAGCGCCATGCGGACCCCAATTTCTCGGGTGCGCTGCGAGACAGAATAGGCAATCACGCCGTACAACCCAAGCATGGCAAGCACTGTCGCCAGCAGGCCGAGAGCGCTCAACAGAGTTCCGGTAACCTGTGCCGTGAAAAGTGCAAAAGCCATGTGCTGCTGAAGAGTAACCATTTCGACGATCGCAAGATTTGGGTCCAGTGATCTCACTTCCCTCTGGACGGCTGCCATCACGGACCTTGGATCATCCGCCGTGTGTGCTATCAGCGTCTGTTTCGAGTGATAGCGTTGAAGGAGCGAGAAGTACGCGAAGGGTCGGGGATTCTCGCTGAGCGTGCGATACTTGCCGGTCTTCACAACACCGATGATTTCATAATTCTGCCAACCCCCCGGCGCGCCCGCTTTCAGTCGCAGCCCCACCGGATCTCGACCCCGCCAAAAACGGCTTGCTATAGCTTCGTTGATGATTACTACTCGCGGAGCACTCGCATCATCTTTGCGGCCGAATTCACGCCCGCGCAAGACTGGGGTTCCCATGGCGCGAAAGTAATCCGGACCCACGTCGAACGTGTTGATTGGAATGCCTTCCTGGCCGGGCGGCGGCGTGTGGCCTTCAATGCTGACAGAAGTACCTCGGCTTGCAGTTCCCAAAGGAAGGTAATCGGCCAGGGCCGCCGATTCAACAGATGGCAAAGCTCGTACGCGCTCGAGCAGACGCTCATAGAATTGCCTGCCCTGCTGCTCGGAGTAGGCAAGAGTTCTCAAGTCGAAAGTCACCGCCAAGCGGTTCCTGATTTCAAACCCTGGATCAATCGACTGTGCGCGTAGGAAGCTCTTCAAACACAAGCCGGCGGCGATGAGGAGAACCAAGCAGAGGGCAACCTGTGCGACGACCAGCAGACTGCGTAAACGGGATTTTCGATAGCTGCCGTAAACTTCATCCTTCAATGCCGTAACCAAATCGTGCTTGGAGCTCTGAAGCGCGGGGGCCAATCCAAAAATCATTCCGGCCAGCAGCGAAACAAGGAATGTAAAGCCAAGTACTCGCCAGTCCATAGGAACATCAAGTCGTATCGGCACGGTGGGAGGTTTAAGTTTCAAGAGAGCAGGAGCAGTCCAGAGTGCCAGCATGACGCCGATGCCGCCACTGAAGAGCCCGAGCAGCACGCTCTCAGTGAGCATCTGGCGCACCAAGCGGGCACGTCTCGCGCCCATCGCTGCGCGGACAGCCATTTCGCGGCTTCTCGACAACGCTTTCGCTAGGAGAACGTTTGCGGCATTGGCGCACGCGATCAGCAGAACCAGACCGACTACCGCCATAAAGAGTCCGGTGAATGCAGCGACGTAGCCGCGAAATGGGCCCGGTACAGACGCCGCTGAGAAGACAGCGACGTCGATAACTTTGTCGGTATCGGGATATGTTTTTTCTAGCTGGCGCGCCACCAGGGTCAAATCCGCCCCCGCCTGGGAAGCAGTTACACCTGGCTTACGGCGGCCGACCACCAAAAGCCAGTACGAATTTCGTGTGGTAAGTTGGTCTGGCCGATGGGTAATTTGCTGAGCTGTCATCATCGGAGCCCAGAAGTCAGGCACCAATCCTGCCACCATTCCTGAAAAATCGGCTGGCGTGACTCCGACTACCGTGAAGCTGTGGCCATTTAGCGTTAAAGCCTTTCCCACCACGTTAGGATCCGAAGCGAGGCGTTCGCTCCAGAAACGGTGACTGAGTATTACCACTGGATGCGTTCCAGGAGTTCGATCCTCTTCGGGAAGAAAAGTACGCCCCAATGCAGCCTTGACGCCCAGGACTGAGAAGAAGTTTCCGGAGACAAGCTGGCCGCGAATCATCGCAGCCTCCCCACCCATGTTCCAGTTTACCGAGCTGGAATCTCCATCATAGGCGAGCAACCCGGCCAGCGACCGATTCTGGTTGCGATAATAGAGATAATCGGGATAGCTAAGAGGGAGGTAGGCTTCAATCGAAGAGCCCGCCTTTCGATTCCAATTCCAAACTTCGAGCAGATCCCCCGGCGCCTCTACCGACGGAGGGCGCAGCAGGAGAGCATTAACAAAAGTGAAGATGGTAGTGTTGACGCCAATCCCTAGTCCCAGGGATAACATTGCCGCTGCAGTAAAGCCCGGATTCTTCAGCAGCATTCGAAGACCGAAACGAAGGTCTTGGAGGAGGGTTTCCATTGGTTGTCCGTTGTCAGTTGTCAGTTGTCCGTGGCCAGCAGCTATCAGCCATCAGCATCACACCTGCGCCTTTTTGGTCGCCGCGCTCTGACGTGCTGTGTCTTCGTGGTGAAGTTCCTTGTAACCACCAAGGCACCAAGACACCAATCCGCAATCGCGGGTTCGATTTCCGTCATTCGTCATTCGAAATTCGGCATTCGTCATTCGTATCTAAGCGCCGCCATGGGATCGATCCTTGTCGCCCGGCGAGCCGGAAGGTAGCTCGCCAATAACGCCACGCCAGTTAAAATCAAGGAAACAGCGACAAAGGTCCGCGGATCGGTGGCGCTCACGCCGTAAAGCTGAGACACAATTAGCCGCGTGGCTGCGAAAGCCGAAGCCATCCCGAGCGCAACGCCCAGCCCCACGATCGCTATCCCGTCACGTAGCACCAACCCAAGCACCTCCCAACGCTGGGCGCCCAATGCCATTCGAATACCGATCTCACGCGTTCGGCGAGTAACCGAGTAAACCATCACGCCATACAATCCAACGCTTGCAAGCAACAACGCCAACAGCCCGAACAGGCTGGTCAATATCGTCGCCATCCGAGCCGGCGCAATCGAATTGTTGAATTCTTCCGACACCGTCGACGCGCCGACGATCGTCGCGCTCCTGTCTACTGCCTTCACTTCCTGTTGTACGGCAGGCAGCAGTTTAGCCGGCTCCGCCGTTGCGCGAATGAGGACTCTGGCGAAGTTACCGTACGGGTGCTGCAAGGCCGGAAGGTCCAGGTGTGGAATCGGAACTTCTGTCAGATGTTGCGTCTTAAAGTCGCGCGTCACGCCGATGATTTGCCACCATGGGTTTCCTGGCCCCGAGCTGACCCGCTTCCCAATCGGGTTTTGATTGGGGAAGTAGAGCCGCGCCAAGGCCTCGTTGATGACGATAACTCCGGGCGCGCCCTCTTTGTCTTGTTCGGTGAAGCCCCGGCCTTGCACGATCGGAATGCCCATCAAATCGTGGTAGCCCGGGCCGACCTGGTTGTAGTCGATACCGACATTCTCATTTGGCTTTGCCTGGTAGCCTTCGATGATAACGCTCATGTTGCCGACACTCCCGCTCAGCGGAGTAATGCTGGCGGTCGCTACGGCTTCGACGCCCGGCAGTGCCTTTAGTCGCTCGCTGAGTTGACGGAAGAATTGGTTGGCTTTTCCTCCGCTGTATCTTTGGCGGGGTAATTCGATGGGAACGAGCAGAATTTTCTCTGTCCTGAAGCCTGGATCAATGGCAAACAGGTTGCGCAGGCTCTTGACGAACAGCCCAGCGCCAATGAGCATTAAAAGCGCCAAAGCGACCTGCGCGACAACCAGCAGGTTGCGCAGGCTCCAGCGCCACTCGCGGCGGCCGGAGAAAAACTCTGAGTCTTTCAGTGCCGGCACCAATTCCGACCTGGAACTTTGCAGGGCCGGAGCGAGGCCAAATATTGCGCTGCACAGCACAGAGACCACAATCGTGAAGCCCAGCACGCGCGTATCCACGCTTTCGCCCAGCGAAGTTTGTCGCAAGTTGATGTTCCGCTGGAATGCAAGCAAGAGATCGTTCCACCACGGGACCAAAAGCAGACCGGTCCCCGCGCCGACGACCGAAAGCAACAGGCTTTCCGTTAGCAGTTGCCTTACCAGCCGGCCGCGGCTTGCGCCCAGCGCCAGCCGAACCGCGATTTCCTTGCGTCGCACGGCGGAGCGGGCCAGTAGAAGAGTGGCGACATTGGCGCAGGCGATCAGCAGGAGCAAACCGACAACCGCCATCAACAGCTTTAGCGTCCGATTTAGTTCCCGCCGCAAAAACGAGATGCCTTTTCCACCCGGTTCCAGCAGCATCCGTCGCTCGTAGAAGGGCAAGTGGCGGTCGCCGGAAGCCGTGTGCGCTTCTCTGACTTGGCGCGCGAGCACATCCAGGCTGGCCTGAGCCTGTTCTATCGAGACGTTGGGCTTGAGTCTGCCCGCCAACCTCAGCCATGCAAAACGGCGGTTCAGCACGGGGATTGTGCCCGGAATCAGTTGGGAGCGCATCATCGCCGGAACCCAGAGCTCCGAAGGAAATTCGACCCGCATTCCCGTAAAACCTTTGGGCGCAACTCCGACGACCGTGTAGCTTGAGTTGTTGAGAACCACCAGCTTACCGACGATGTTCGGATCGGAGCTGAAGCGCCGTTGCCACGTGCCGTGGCTCAGAACCACCACCGCGTGTGTCCCGGGCGTCCGGTCTTCTTCCGGCAGGAAAGTGCGGCCTTTGACAGCGGGCACCCCAAGCGCGTCGAAGTAATTGCCCGACACGATTTCGACGCTGACTCTGTCGGTTTCCTCAGCCGTGCCGATCCTGGCTTCCGCGGTGATGAAGGCGATCAAACCGGACAGAACTTGGTTATGGTCCCGATAATCGACAAAATCCGGATATGAGAACAGTTGGTTCAGAAATCGCGGATTGATGCTTTCGGCCGAGAGAAGCACTATTTGCTCGGGCGCTTTCACCGGCAACGAACGCACAAGCAACTTATCCATGATGCTGAAGATTGCGGAGTTAGCGCTGATGCCGAGGGCCAGGGAGACCGTCGCGATGATCGCGAAAGCGGGGTTCTTCAACAGTACGCGGATGCTGTAGCGAATATCTTTCAGGAGGCTATCCATAAGTTCTCAGTGCCTAGTTGCCAGTTCCCAGTTGCCAGTTCCCAGTTTCAATTTCTGGAAGGACATTCAGGCTCGAAGAGCCGTCACGCTAAGCGCCCGTAAGGGCGAGTTGCCCAAAGGAATCTCTGCGAATTCTCTGCGTACTCTGCGTCTCGCCGGTGAAAAACCCAGTACAAATCACCGCAGAGGCGCGGAGTCGCAGAGCCTTCGCAGAGAAAGTGCTTGTCCGTGGTCCGTTGTCAGTTGTCCGCTGTCGGCACCAACTCCGCAATCCGCATTCCCGCAATCTGCAATCGAATCATTCGTATCCGAGGCAAATTCCATGCCACCCTTGCCGCTTTGCTTAAGTGGTTCTTTCGAATTGGTTTTCGGGAAGTGGAATGACGTCAGTGCCTCCGACTGTGTCCGCTTGTGGGATCACGCCGTCTCGGAATCGAACAGGGGCACCGGGCGCAGGCGGTTTGCGCGCACCAGGGACGCACCCTGGAGTTTGGGCATTTGCCGCCTACTTATTTCTTTTTCCTGTCATTCGCTCAGGTCTGTCAAAAAGGCATTTGCGTTCATGCGCGTTTATTTGCGGCTCGATTCTACGGCACCGGGACACGCGGCAGGACACCCACTCGCACTGACGACGGCAGACTGCGAGAACGGTAGACGCGCTCGGTGGCTTTCTGAAAATCCGCCTCGGTCGCCTCGTTGATATTGAGAAATTTTTGCGGGTTGATGTTGATCAGAGGAAACCAGGTACTCTGGATCTGGACCATGATGCGATGGCCGGGCCGGAAAGTATGGAACACGTCCGAGACAGTAAACTCCACTTTAGTTGGCTGTCCAGGCGTGAATGGCTCCGGTTTTTCCAGGCTGTTACGAAATTTCCCGCGCATTACTTCGCCACGCACCAGTTGCTGGTAGCCGCCCATGGTGTTGTTAACCGAGCCCTTTTCGTCAGGGAAGCGGTCAGGATAGACGTCGATCAGTTTGACGATCCAGTCTGAATCCGTGCCAGTCGTGGAAACGTGAAGGCTGGGGACAACAGGACCGGCGATGGTGACATCCTCATCGAGGACCTCTGTCTGATACACCAGTACATCCGGCCGGCGAGCGGCAAAGCGCTGGTCCTCGTCCATATATCGCTGCGCCATTCCAGACGCCATGCCGGGTATGAAAGGCACCGGCTTTTTGGGGTCGCTGATGTATTCGTCAAATTCGGGTTTCGAGTCGCTGTCAGGAGGTTCAAACGAAAGCTTGCCGTTGGCATTCAGGTAGAGGGACTTTGTGACGGTCGTTTTCGGAGGCCAGGCATCGAATTTGCGCCACTGATTTGCGCCCGTCTCGAATACGTACGCTTCAGGAAGATCCTGCCTGCCTTTGTCTTTGAGGAAATAGTTGAAGAACGGAAACTCGATATTCTCCCGATAAAACTCCGCGGTGGGAGCATCGAAGCGGACGTCACCCAGCGAGTCGCCCTTCCCCCCTGACCAGCCGCCGTGCACCCAGGGGCCCATAACCAGAATGTTAAACGCACCCGGGCTCTGGGCTTCGACGGCGCGATAAACCTCCAGCGCGCCGAAAAGGTTTTCCGCGTCAAACCAGCCGCCCACGGTCATCACCGCAGGCTTGATATTTTTCAAATGAGCTCGGATATTGCGGGCTTTCCACCAGTCGTCCCGCGACTCGCGCTTCATCATCTCGTTCCAGAATCTAATCTCATTGTGGAAATACTTTTCGTTGGCGTTGCGCACCGGACCAAGACGGAAATAGAACTCATAGGCGTCATCAATCGGGCGATCAATGGGCTTGCCGGGGAAAACAGTCGTCGGTTTGGAAAAAGGCCATCCGGCCCCCGAGAACCAGCCAAAAGCGTGCGCCAGCAGCAAAGCGCCGTTGTGATGCCAGTCATCGGAGCTGAACCAGTCGGAGACGGGCGCCTGGGGAGAAACTGCTTTGAGCGCGGGATGCGCATCAATCATGCCGGCGGCGGCATAAAAGCCGGGATATGAGATTCCCCATATGCCGACGCGGCCGTTGTTGCCCGAAATATTTTTCACGAGCCACTCAATCGCGTCGTAGGTGTCGGTGCTCTCGTCAATATCTTTTGCGCCATTCTTCACCGGACGATGAGGCCGCATGTGCTCAAAGTCCCCTTCCGACATCCAACGGCCGCGAACGTCCTGGTAAACGATGATGTATCCCTCCTTGGCAAGCATTGGAGAGGGGCCGATGTTCTCGCGATAGCGATCGACGCCATAGGGCCCGATGCTGTAAGGCGTGCGAAGCAACAAAATGGGATATGTGTTAGAGCGATCCTTGGGAACATACACCGCGGTAAACAGGCGCACGCCATCTCGCATCGGGATATAGTATTCGTACTTGGTATAGTTGGCCTTGACGTACTCGAGTCCCTGTGGAAATGCCGGGACAACCATCAGGAACGCGACAAAAATCACCGAAGTTAGACGACAGGCTTGACGGCTATACATTTGGATTCCTCCTCAAATATCATTACCAAGTGCCTGCACCGGCGGCCAACCTTCCTGCAGCATCGCCCACGCATTGCCACCTTTTTTGGCGCAGCAGAGAGTCTCTTCAGCGGATTGATCCGCTTCTTCGCTAACGATTCCATTTCGATTATATCCGTGCAAGAAATGCCGAGCAAAAAAGTCCGCCCAAGACAAACAAGTTTCTTGACCGTTGACCCTGTCGCCCTCACTCGTACCTGAGCGCTGTCATGGGATCGACTTTGGTGGCTTTGCGGGCTGGAATGAGAGTGGCCAGAAGCGCCACAGCGGCAAGTAGGGATGCAATACCGGCAAACGTCGCAGGGTCGGCGGGTTTGACGCCAAAAAGAAGTGCCGACATCCAACGCGTCAACGCAAAGGCTCCCATCAACCCAATGATCACACCGATCAATGTGAGAGCCATGCCTTGCTTGATGATCATTTTGAGCACGTCGCGCGGTTGCGCGCCTAGCGCCAGACGAATGCCGACTTCGTGCGCACGTTGCGTGACCGAATAGGCCATCACGCCGTAGATTCCAACTGCGGCCAGAATAAGAGCCACCGCAGCGAAAATTCCCAGTAGCAACATATTCAGGCGCTGCGGCGCGACAGAATCAGCCCAGACCTGCTCGATCGTCCGTACGTTGTAAACAGGTTGGTCCTGGTCGATCGCCAAAACTTGTTGTCGCACAGAGGAGGTCAGCGTGGAAGGATCTCCGGCAGTGCGCACCACCAGCGTCATGCCGCTCCACGGTTGCTGCATGAATGAAAAATAAGCCTGGACGCGATTGGATTCGGCATTCAGACCATCCATCTTCACGCGACGCACAATGCCGGCGACTGTGACGAGAGGATTCCTGGGATCGTTTCCACCAAATCGAATTCTCTTGCCGATCGGGTCCTCCGCCGGCCAGTAACGGCTTGCAAAAGCCTCATCGATGACCACTACTCGCGGGGCATCTTTACTATCGTGTTCCGTGAAGGCACGCCCTTTCAGCAGCGACATGCCCATGGCACGGAAATATTCCGGGCTGACAATTGCGACTTCGGCGAGCGGCACATGGCCGGGCGCCGGGGCCGGCTTCCCTTCTAGAAAGAATGAGGTCTGGTTACCGTTGTTTCCCAGCGGTAGTCCGGTCGCGGCGCCGGCAACCAGGGCGCCAGGCAGCGCGCCGATGCGCTGCAGCACCTGCTGGTAGAAGTTTACTTTTTGTCCGTCCTCGGGATACTTTGCCTGGGGCAGTGAAATCTGCACGGTCAGCAGATGATCCGCCTTAAAACCCGGGTCGACTTGCTGCAGGTGATAGAAGCTTCGAATCAGCAAGCCGCCGCCAATAAGCAGTACCAGGGCCAGCGCCACTTCAGCGACGACCAGCGCGCCCCGGAATCGATGACTGTGCACTCCGCCGCTTGCACGGCTCCCTTCTTTGAGTGCTTCGTTCAGATTCGGCCGGCTTGCCTGCAAAGCAGGTGCTAGACCAAAAATGATTCCCGTTAGAAGCGACACCATCAGAGTAAATCCAAGCACGCGGCCGTCGAGACCGATCTCCCTGGCGCGCGGAATATTGTTGGGACTGACGGTGACAAGCAGGTCCACGCTCCACGCGGCCAGAAACAAACCCGCCGCTCCGCCCAGAACCGACAGCAGCAGGCTTTCTGTTAACAACTGACGCATCACGCGCAGCCGCTTCGCACCCAGCGCTGTGCGGATGGCGATCTCCTTTTGGCGCGCCGCGGCACGGGCCAGAAGCAGGTTAGCCACGTTGGCGCAGGCGATCAGCAAGACGAATCCCACCGCTCCAAGAAGGACCCATAGCGCACGACGAATATTACTGACGATGGTTTCATGCAGGGGAGTGATAGTCACGCGATTACCGGTGTTGGACTGTGGATACTGCTTCTCCAGACGTGCGGCAATCGTGTCCATCTCGCCGCGGGCCTGTGCCAGGGACACGCCTGGCTGGAGTCGCCCAATTCCATACAAGCCCGGATGATTGCCGCGCTCTTGCCAGGAAGGCTGGCCGGATTCTTGTCCTACAGGAGTCCACAATTCTGCTCGGCTGGGAAACAGGAAACTGGGCGGCATGATTCCAATCACGCTGTAGTTCTTGCCATTTAATGCCAGTGTCTGTCCCAATATTCCAGGATCGGAGCCGAAACGCCTTTGCCACAAGCCGTGGCTCAAGATCACAACGTGGTTTCCACCTGGCTTGTCTTCTTCTGCGAGGAATGTGCGGCCGCGCGCCGGTTTGACTCGCAGTGCTGGAAACAGGCCGGCGGAGACCTGCCCTCCGATCAGCCTTTCGGGCTCGCTACCGCCGGTGAGGTTATAACTCTGCCTTCGGAAGACCGCGATCTGCTCGAAGACCCGGTTCTGCTCCCGCCAGTCCAAGAAATTGGGATAGGAGATCGACATCCCCTCCAACTGTGGTTCGCGTTCGGAGAGAAAGACGAGCCTTTCGGATTCTTCATAGGGAAGCGGCCGCAGCAAAACGGCGTTGACTACGCTGAACATGGCGCTGTTGGCGCCGATGCCTAAGGCCAACGTCAGCAGCGCCACGGCCGTGAAGCCAGGGCTCCTGAGTAACATCCGAATGCCGTAGCGGAGATCTTGAAGTAAAGTTTCCATAGGTTTTGTCCGTTGTCCGTCGTCGGTTGTCCGTTGCAGCCGTCAGCTAGTTCTCAGTTGTCAGCTCTCAGTTCTCAGCTCTTTGAGGTTCTTAACTCTGAACCCTGGGCTCCGAGACTGTGAGCCCGCCTCACCGTATCTTCACGAATCGGACACAAACCGGAGAAGGGACTACAATGGTCTGGCCTGCGGGTGAGAGCCTGCCTGCAGTTGCGTCAATGCGGAAGACGACGACCGAGTCGGAGTTCTGATTGGCTGCCAGAAGCCAGGTTCCCGGCGGATCGAGGCCGAAATTTCTCGGCGTCTTGCCCTGAGTGGAAATGTGCTGCAAGGACGTAAGCATCCCCCGTTTATCAATTGAAAAAACGGCAATGCTGTCATGACCGCGGTTAGAACCATAGAGAAATTTCCCGGACGGATGAACGCGAATCTCTGCGGTGCTATATCCATCCTGCGCCGGCACAGGCAGCGTCGAAACGGTCTGAATCTCCTTCAAGATTCCATTCTTTGCATCATAAGAAAACACAGTGACCGTGCAGTGCAGTTCGTTAATCACATAAGCCCAACGGCCGGACGGATGAAAAGTGAAGTGACGCGGGCCAGCGCCCGGACTGACCGTTGCGAACGGAGGATCGTTGGGCTGAAGTGTTCCCTTCGCCGCATTGAAACGGTAGACGAGAAGCTTGTCAATTCCGAGGTCGGCCGCTACCGCGAAACGGTTTTTCGGATCGACGTTGATTGAGTGAGCGTGCGGCTCCTTCTGCCGCTCAGAATTCACACTCGAACCGGAATGCTGTACCAACGCGCTCGCTCCGCGGAGCGATCCGTCCTTTTCAATGGGCAGCACGGCAACGCTGCCCCCTCCATAATTAGCAACCAGCACGTCACTGCCCGTTGGGTCCGCGGTTACATAACACGGGCCTGCTCCACCCGAAGACTGCTGATTGAGCAGCCTCAGCTTCCCTGATTCATGATCAATCGCAAACGCGCTTACCGCGCCGGAAGGCTTCTCCCGGAATTGCGAAGTCTCTGTCACGGCATAGAGAAAATTCTGATTGGGATGGACGGCCAGGAAACTCGGATTGACGATTTCAGCGGCAAGTCCGAGCGGCCTCAAACTTCCTGTCGCCGAGTTCATGCGAAAAGCGTAAATACCTCTGCTGTCCCCCCGCGTGTAGGTGCCGATATAGACAAGCCAATCGGGCACGGATGCGGACCCACTTCGCTTGCTTCCACTCTCGACTTGGGAGAATCTTCCCTGCGTTCGAGTCGGGCCTGCCGCACCCCATAACGCGGCGGAAAGGATCAAGAGCGCGAAGATTCCTGCAAGAATTGAAAATCCGTGTTTTTTGGTCATGTGTTTGTCGGTTGTCAGTTGTCCGTGGTCAGTACGAATGACGAAGTTCGAATGGCGAATGCGGAATGCGGAACGATTGCGGATTTCGGATTGCGGATTGGAATGAATGAGGAATGCGGAATTGAAACCATAGGAAGGCGAAATCCGCAATCCGAAATCCGCGAGGTTGGTTTGGACGCAAATGAACGCGCCTGGGAGCGCACGCTTCTAGCGTGCTTCTTTTACAAGCAGATGAGCACGCAAGATGCGTGCGCTCCCAGGCGCGTTCATTCGCGTCCATTTGCGTCCAAACCAACCTCGAACGTCCACAATCCACAATCCGCAATCCGCAATCCGAAATCCGCAATTGAGTCACGCCTGCACTGTCTGGGCGGCCTCCATGCTCTCCTCAACGATTCGTCCGTCAAACAGGTGCACAGTACGATCGGCGTGGCGGGCAAAGCGGGGATCATGTGTCACCATGCAAATAGTCGCGCCCTCGCGGTGCAGTTCGCGGAGCAGCTCCATTACCGCCTCTCCGTTGCGGGAATCCAGATTTCCCGTGGGCTCGTCGGCAAGCAGGATCGACGGTTTTCCCGCAAGGGCACGCGCTACGGCGACACGCTGCTGCTGGCCTCCGGAAAGTTGGCTGGGGAGATGTCTTGCGCGGTGCGCCATTCCCACTTTTTCCAAAGATTGGTTGACGCGCTGTTTCCTTTCGGCGGCTTTCATGCCGCGGTAGGTAAGGGGGAGCTCGACGTTTTCAAAAACAGTGAGATCGCCAATCAGGTTGAAGCTTTGGAAGATGAATCCGATCTCGCGGTTGCGGATGCGCGCGCGGTCGGCCAAGCGCAGTGCCTCCACCGGTTTTTCATTCAACCAATATTTGCCTTCCGTCGGGGAGTCTAGAAGCCCAAGGAGAGACAGCAGCGTCGACTTTCCGCAGCCCGAAGGTCCGGCAATCGACACGTACTCGCCTCGATTGATGTCCAGATGGATCCCTGCCAAAGCGTGAGTTTCGACTTCATCAGTGAAAAAAACTTTACTGACGCCTTCGAGGCGAATCAGCGGTAGCTCGGCCGATTGCGGATTGCAGATTTCGGATTGCGGATTATTCGATCGACGATCGGTTGAGTTCATCTGTGCTCCTTAACGATTTCGGATTGCAGATTGAAAAGAATGCGGATTGAGGAAAAATTGCGGATTGCGGATTTCGGATTGCGGATTGAGCTTGGTGTGGTGCCTTGGTGATGAAAGAAGGAAATGTGTAGCGCCAGATCGGAAGCCACCGGAGATTCCACATTCCAAATCCCACATTCTTTTCAATCCGCAATCGGAAATCCGCAATCCGCAATCGGAAATCCGCAATCCGCAATCGGAAATCCGCAATCCGAAATCCGCAATCCGCAATCCGAAATCCGCAATCCGAAATCCGCAATCGGAAAGTCCGCAATCCGCAATTAAAAGATGCTCACTTCAATCTCACTTTATCAAATCCGTCCCACGCGGACATGTCCGACAGGATCACCTGATCGCCGGCCTTCAGGCCGTCGACAATCTCTATGAAGTTGACAGAAGTTCGACCCACTTTCACTTGCACGCGCACGGCGCTGTTGCCGCCCTCTTCGAGTTTGAACAAGCTGATCACACTCTTCTCCTGGCCAAAGGCGGGACGACCAACGTAGAGAACGTTGTCGAGGCGCTCCAGTTCGATCGTTCCGTCCACGCTCAAATCAGGGCGAGCTCCCTGTGGCAGCGGACCATCGAGCGTAACGTCCACCGTTACGGTTCCATTCTGCACCGCCGGGTCAGTGCGGACCACATGTCCGGGGGCAATGCCGTTGCGGGTATCAATGGAGGCGCGCTGTCCGATTTGTATATCCTTAGCTTGGGTCTCGGCGATTTTCAGTTCGGCCTTGAGCCGGGATGGATCGGCGACCCGCGCCAGTTTTTCCCCCGGGGTCACTTGTTGTCCCCTTTCCGCATTCATTAACGCCAGCACGCCAATCGTTCCCGCCCGTACCCGTAAGGCTTCCACCTGGCTTCGCTTGAGGCGGTAAAGGCCCCGGTATTGTTCTACTCGCGCCTGTTGAGCGGCGAGTTGAGCTTTCACAGCTTCGGCATTGATGGCGAGGCGCTTTCGTTCGATTTCGTTGCGTGTCGCCAGTTCTTCAGCTCGAACTTTGGAAACTTTCAGGGGGAGGTCAGCGATCAGTCCCTGCTTTGCCAGGTCTTCGTTGACCTGGGCTTCCAGTTTGGCTTGGCTGTAGTTGGCCTGAACAGTGGCGGCATTCGCCTGCTGATCGAGAAGATCCTTTTCCAGCCGAACCCGCAGGCTGGTGTAATCCGCTTCAGCTCCCTTCACTTGCATTTCCGCGTCCAATAAATCGCGCTGCAGTTCGGGATTGCTCAGTTCTAGCAGTATCGTGTCGGGATTCACAAGGGCTCCGGGTTTTACGAGGATGCGCTCGACACGGCCCTGGGTCGTCGCAGGAATCCAGCGGATGTCTTCTGGAACAAGTGTGCCCAGGCCATGGACTTGGCGCAGCATTGGACCGCGCTTGACGGTGTCGGGCCAGACAGTGGCTCGATCGACGCTGGGCGCTGCTGGCTTCAGGCGTGACACACCGAGAGTGATCAACGTGACCGCTGCAATGGCAATGATCAGATAGAGAGCGCGGCGGATATAGCGCTTACGGGCTGCAAAGGGGCGTGGGATATCCATTTCTCATCCTTACGCAAAAGCGAGGCAAATTGCGTGCCATGACAGCTAAACGGATTTAAGTCGCTAGTAAAACGGAAGTTAAAGAATTCTCCGGCATGCGCATCCCGTTTGTGGGTGTCCGTTTGTGGGACTGCTCCGTCTCAGAAGTGGCACAAGCCGCGGGTGTCGGATTAAAAAAGGTAGCCGAATCTGGATTTGAAGATCAATCGCTCGCCCGAATCCGTGACACCAACGCCAACACCGAGATTGATCATTGCATGTTCGTTAAGAAAAATGTCTGCAGACGGAAAAAAGATGTGCACCTGCTCATTTGCGGGGAGGAAATGCGTAATCGCTCCGGTGGCGCCGTAATACTCCATTCCCACGTTGAAACGATCCTTGCCTTTCAAGAAATATGCGATCTTAGCGCCGGGCTCAAATTCAAAACCTTCTTTAGTGTCGGGCCCTCGTAAAGCGCGTGCGAGCACCGGATTGAAGGAAAGCCGGCAGCGGCTGAAGGTCTTCTCAATGATCGGTCTCAGCTCCAGCGTGACGGAATTTGCCTCGTATTGAGGGCGGGGAAATCCGATCTCAATGCTGAGCGAAATATCGACGGGAAGTTTCCAGGATTCCGGAGCGCGGATACGGGGGCGCAGCCGCGTCCCTGCAAATTCCACTCCTCCATTCGGGCGTCGGGCAATAAGCAGATAGCCTGCCATTTCAAATTCGTTGTTGATACCGCGTGTCAGTTCAAAGCTCAGATGAGACTGCTGGTCGGTTGGCGCAACACTCCCTTCGGCGGTGCGTTTGCCTCGCGCAATATGGATTAAGTGGGTCTCGAGATTCCATCTCCCTTTCGGGACAGTTTCGTATTCGTAAACTTGAATTTCAAAAATATCCTGTGCTCGCATTTCGGTCTCAACCGCAGCAACAAAGCCGAATGCGGCAATAATCCTCGCAAAACGTTTCATTTCTTCCGTTCAGAAACAAAAATTGCGGATCTCCCAGAATAAAAAATCACGAGCAGAATATGTTAAATCGCACCGATCCGGTCCTTACCTGGCATCATTCACCACTGAGGCACAGAGAACACAAAGATAGCACAGAGAATAGG
>DASYPF010000350.1:0-4252 GCA_036006905.1 Acidobacteriota bacterium | reverse complement strand
CGGAAGGGAGCGGCGCGCCAGATTGAGTCGTCGCAATCAGGCTCGCAAAATCGGCCCGTCGGGATCGTTGCCGCAGCAACGCTGCGCCGGTATAGTTGCAAAGTGTCACGTCGGCGCGCCGCTTCCTTCCGGTCGCGGCTCTGTGGGTGCCGTACATAAGGCCTTCATCGTTTTTGCGGCTCTGGCTCTTGGTTTTATTTTCCCAGGAAATTTGTGGGGCGAGAATTCACCCGATCGCCTGATCGACGCTATCCAAAAGCGATACAACTCCATGGGCAGCTTCAAGGCAGATTTCGTTCAGATCTACCGTAGCGGTTTCAGTGAAGAACAGGAATCTGGAACGGTCTACATGAAAAAGCCAGGCAAAATGCGATGGGAGTACATTTCCCCCACAGCCAAGCTGTTCATTGCTGATGGAAAGAAAACCTACTTCTACGTCCCGCGCGACAAGCAAGTTTCTGTCGCCGATTGGGATGCGGACTCAGATTCGACGCCGCTTCTCTTCTTAATCGGCCGCGGGGACTTGAAGAAAGATTTCGACATCGTCGAATCGAGAGATGCCAAGCTGTCAGACGGTGATACGGTTCTATTGTTGACACCCAAGACCGAGCAGGGCAGTTTTAAAGAAATCTTACTCGAAGCGCGGCGGAACGACGCCCGCATCGTGCGGCTTTCGGTAGTCGAACACAATGGGAACCGCAATGACTATCTATTGCGCTCCTTCCAGGCCAATGCCCCGGTGGCCGACGACAAATTCCGCTTCAAGATCCCCAAAGGCGTGGAAGTGATCCGGCAGTGACGAAGTGCGAATGACGAAGTTCGAATGACGAATGACGGGGTTCGAAATTGCGAATGTCGAAGTTCGAATGTCGAATGAGGAAGTTTGAGTGACGAATGACGAATGACGAGTGACGAATGACATTCGACATTCGTACTTCGAAATTCGACATTTGTTACCGCAGCCAGTCCAGGCGGCTTAGCCCGTCGAGCTTCTTAGGCGGTTTTAAATTTAAAAACTGGGCCAGCGTAGGCGCAATGTCCGTAGTGTGAATCTGAACCGATACTTTTTTTGGCTTCCACGTTGAACCGTAAAAGACAACCGGAATCCAGCGGTCATAGGAATAAACCGATAAGTGCGTCGTTCCAGCTCGGGTGGCCGCCGGCAGCACATTTTCTTTGAACTGAACAAAAACGTCGCCACTCCTGTCCGGATCAAAGCTGTTGCGGAACAATTCCAGCACCTTGTCTTCCCTCTTTAAAGCGAGCCCCATGTCAGACCGACCATAAACAGCGGCCACCAGCCGGTTCTGGCGCAGGTACTCTTTAACAGCGTTTTCCGCTTCCGAATGGGAGAGATTATGACGCCCCAAGGCGGCGTAGTTCAGATACACACTCAGACTGCCGTAATAGACCGCCCAGCTTTCTTTCGCTCCGAACTTCTTGCTTAAGTAACTGTTCAAGTTCTGAAACAGCAGTACGTCCTCTTTGCGCAGGCGGTAAGACGGCGTACCTCGTTTGGAAAGCTCTTCAGGCAAAGGAAGGACACCATGATCTGAGCTTAAAATAATCACAGTATTTTTCAAGCCTACTTGATGGTCGAGAAACGTAAAAAAGTTCCCAAGGCTTTGATCCAAGCGCAACAATTGGTCGGCGATTTCATGGCTCCAGGGACCATAGGCGTGCCCAATCAAATCAGTAGCGCTCAGTCCTACACAGAGCATGTCAGTCGCATCGCGGTTTCCCAGTTTATTGATTCGAATCGCTTCCTGCGCAGCCGTCAAGACGTATTCATCCAGAAATGGCGTCTGAGTGAAGGCAGTATAAAAACCTTCATTGGCAGCTACCGTGACGCCGCCGATCGCGTGCGGGAATGTTGGGTCGACGGCATCTTCCTGCGCGACAAAATCCTCACCGAACTGCTTATAGAACTCGCCGGGTTTCAAATAACCCCAGGTCTTGCCCAAATAGGACGCCGGAATCCGCTTAAGATTGAACGCCTCTATCCACGCAGGATACTTCTTCAGGTAATAAGTGCTGCTGATAAAGCGTCCGTTCGAGGCGCCATACCAGTAAACTTCATCGGGGCTCTGGCCCGCCATTAGGATCGCGCTGCGATCCTTCCCCGAGATAGAGAGCACACGCGAGTTGGGCGAATGCTTCTTTAGCCAGTCGCCTACGGTGGTCGCCCTGAAGTTTTTAGGTGAGCGCCCTTCCGCTTTAGGATCCCCAAGAATGGGAGCATTGTCATCCTGCACACAATAAACTTCGGTTCCACTTTTCCGGACGTACCAGTCATTGGACACGATCCCACTGGATCCCGGATTCAAACCGGAAAGGAGGGTGGAATGGCCGGGCGCAGTTTCCGTAAGGGCGTGATTCTGAAATGCCTGCTCGAAAACCACTCCGTTGCTGTCCAGCCATTTTAGACCAGCAGAGTAATGTTTCTGGAAGTTGGTGAAGTAATCCGCCCGCATCTGATCCACGCTGATCAGGACAATCAGCTTGGGTTGGGACGCAGTTTCCTGCGGGGCAGCCGCCCGGCGCGGGCTGACGCCGGTGACAAAGGCCAGCGCGACGAACAAGACGAGAAGCGAGCGTCGCAGACTGGTCATCTGTTTGGGCGTTGTAAGCACTGGTCTCTTCATCGCCGAAAGAAAAAACCGATTACGGCCACGCGCACGTGCGCGTCAACGTCCACGACAACGTTCAGGGATACGGTGGCCTTCATTATGGATTTTCTCATGATCCTTGGACAATCAACGACAGGGTATCAGTACTGCCAGTAGGAAGCGAGGTCGCAATTTGTCCATTGGACCTGCCTACATCGTTCTTCCTTGCAGGTGGCGTATCCATAGCGTTCCAGAGTTGCGTTGCGGTGCGATGTTTCGCTACCGTTGACGTGATCGTGGTCGTTGACGTGCACGTGAACGTGGCCCTGGTCGGCTTTTATTTTGGTTATGGCCTTACGGCCACTGTAGGCTTGTGCTCGTGGTCGGTTGTTGCCGCGTTTCAGCGGCGAATTTTTCCCAAAAAAAAGATCACAACTCCCAACGCATCAGGATGCTTCCCCAGGTAAAACCTGCGCCGAAGCTGGCCAGCAACACAAGATCGCCTTTTTTCACTCGCTTCTGTTCCATTGCTTCGGCCAGTCCGATGGGAATGGTTCCGGCTGTGGTGTTTGCATACTTCTGGATGTTCACGAGAAGCTGGTCTTCGCGCAGATTCAACTTGTCGGCACTGGCCTGAATGATCCGCAGATTTGCCTGGTGCGGAACATACAGCGCCAGATCCTGCGGCGTGAAACCGTTCTTCTGCAGGATCTCCCGGGAGACTTCCACCATCCCCTTGATAGCGAACTTGAATACCTGTTTGCCATCTTGATGGACGTAATGCAGGTTGTGATCAATCGTCTCATGAGATGGAGGATGGAGACTGCCGCCGGCCGGCATATAAAGAAATTTCCCGCCTCCACCATCGCTCTTCAACAGGAAATCGAAAATCCCCTGCTCGCCGTCTTCGGTTGGCTCCAGCAGCACGGCGCCTGCTCCGTCGCCAAACAGGACGCACGTGGATCGATCCTGGAAATTAATGATGGAACTCATTACGTCGGAGCCGACAATTAAGACCTTTCGGTGTACTCCGGTGCGGATGAACTGGGCGCCGGAAGCCAGCGCATAAAGAAATCCCGAGCAGGCACCCGAAAGGTCAAAGCCCCAGGCGCGGGTGGCTCCGATTTTCTCCTGCACGACGCAGGCCGTTGACGGGAAGAACATATCGGGAGTGACAGTGGCCACAATGATCAGGTCAATTTCCTCGGGGCCAATGCCACGCTGCTCCAGCATCTCTTTCACGGCAGCCGCAGCCAGATCGCTGTTTGCCTGCCCATCTGACACAATCCGGCGCTCCGAAATGCCGGTCCGCTCGACGATCCAGGAATCCGATGTCTCCACCATCCGTTCCAGGTCGGAGTTGGTCAGCCGCATTTCCGGCAAATACTTACCCACTGCTGTGATTTTGGCGTTCCTATGCAAACCGCACTCCTCTGGCAGTTCTTCTCTGCAGGAAAGTCCCATATCTGTAACATTTCAAGTGAAGAGTTGCAATAGGACCATTAACCAATCGGATGGGTGGCGAAGGTTTGAAGGTCGACAGTCGCAGGTCGAAAGTTGAAAATCTAGTGCACGTAGCACCGGGCCTTCACCGCAAACTCAAGATATAATAAGCACGAACCCATTTCGGGATGAACAACGCA
>DASYPF010000349.1:0-4167 GCA_036006905.1 Acidobacteriota bacterium | reverse complement strand
CTTCGAACTGGTTGGGAAATTTCGCTCCCGGCAAGACGGTGAAAATCTCTTCGGAGCTGAGCTCTTTCACCTTTTCGAGCAATCGATCGGGTACTTTGGGTCGTCCGTCCTCAAAGCGCTCGTAGGGATTCTTGGCTGTGTACTTGATCATCTCCTCGCGAGTGAAGGTAAATACTTGTGCAAGAAGGGGCAGACAGGCAGCCAGAACGGATGCAGCTATTGCAAGCAATTTCGTCGTTGTTTTCATGGTACCTCCACCGATGTTTTGCGTCTTTTTCGCTACAGAAACATAACCCGGCAGACCCGCAACTCGAAATGGTCAGGCTGGATAGCTCTGTGCTGCTTTGTGACAAACGTGTCACATCTTGTTTTTCGGACAAGAAGTTTTAACCACCAAGGACACCAAGGACACAAAGCCAGAATTCCAATGTCTGACAAATCAGGCCTTGGTGACCTTGGTGTCCTTGGTGGTTAAAATGTGAGTGCACACGTGCTCAAGACGCAAACGCCCGGGTCATTTCACCGCAAACTTTTGAATATTTCCAAGCACTCGATCATCGCCCGTCCGTTGTGATAACCGGCCTTCCAGATGTGTGCTTTGTCGCCGGCTGCTTTCCCTTCAGGCGTGATCGTGGCATGCCACTCGCCGTTTTGCCAATCGACCATATACTTATCTACGAAGTCGAAAGTCTTTTCAAAAACGGAGAAATATTTCGGATCCCGCGTCAGTCGATACATATGCAGACTGCTGGCGAGCGCCTCGGCCTCCACCCACCATGTCTTATTGCGATTATCCGCCGGCTCATTGAAGGGCCCGCTGTCGTAAAAGCCGCCTTGCTGCGTGTCGTATCCGTATCGAAGCGAATAATCAAATAAGGCGTGGTACAAATCGAGAAACGGAGTGTTGGAAATGTCGGCGGCATTGCTGGCATCGATAAGCAGCCATACATTTTCGATGTCGTGGCCGTACGAGACCCGCGCAAAGTTCCCTTCCAGCCTCGGTGTCCAGTCACGCAGGTACTTGTCGGTGCAGGCTCCCAGCTTTTTTCGGACGACGGCGTTGCTTTCAATATTGATCAATTCCAGCAAGCGCTCGCGCGCCAGCGGCAACTTGCTGGCGCGATAAAAAGTAGTCATCGCCTCCAGCAGATGGAGATGAGTGTTCATCAGTTTGAAGCCGGGCTGCTGACTTCCCATGTAAGATTGTTCTTCCCGAGGCGGTGTAGTCCAGTCTTCGTTGAAGAACTCGATGTATCCCCCGTAAGTCTGATCGTGCGATTTAGCTTCCAGGAGATTGAACAATCGAATGGCAAAATCCAACGCCTCCTTGTTCTTGCTTGCCAGGTAGTATTCCGATAAAGCGTAAAGGCCGAAGGATTGTCCGTAGAGATGCTTTCGCGGCTTTAACTTCTTGTCGCCGGTGGCGTCTACTTCCCAATAAAAACCACCGTTTTTGGCGTCCCACATTTTCTCTTTGAGAAAGCGGTAGCCCCATTCGGCCGCATCCAGATATTCTTTGCCGCCGTATCCTGCTCGCGCCATTCTGGAGAAGAGCCAGACAGTGCGCGCTTGCGTGACAATCATTTTTGTTCCGCCACCCTTGGATTCGCCATGCGGGCCAAAGTTGATGACGTACCCGCCATTCCTATGGTCCAGGCTTTTCGTGTACCAGAATGAAGCGATGTTTTCTTTGAGGATTTTCTCCAGTTTGGGAATGTAAGTGGCAGCGCGATTGCGAACGTCCGACTGGGGGACCGCGGTGGGCCCTCGTAGTTCTGAACCGGCATTCAGCACGCTGAAGAACACCGACAAGATCGAAAATAGCAGGACGTTCAGTGAGAGACCTAACGCAAAGGCGCAAAGACGCAAAGACGGAAAGCCGGTGAGGGCGAGTATATGTGCCCACCTCGTCGGCATAACTTCACAGTGTTTAATCCTTGAGCGGCACATATACTCGTCCCCAACGGCTTTGCGTCTTTGCGTCTTCGCGCCTTTGCGTTGCGCCTTTTCGGTGAATGTTGAGTCTTCTTCGCTCACCTAATCGGCGAATAGTCGGTTGGATCGGCAAACACCGATTCCACTTTGCTGACCAGCTTGCCATTGGCCTCCGATTCCGCCTGCACCTTTTTCCACTGCGGATCGCTCCTGAATTCCTCCCAGGATTTCTTTGCGGCTTCCCGGCTGGGAAAGGCGAGGACGTAGATCAGCGTATTCTGAGAGAGCGGCGGATCTTTGGGGGACCAGTAGCCGATATTGGTCATTCCATGTTTTTTAAAAAGCTTTGTTGTGTGATCGCGAAAGCGCGCATGCAGCGCCTCCAGCTTACCTTCATTTGCCGTGTACGTTCGGATTTCGAAGACCCGTGTCTTCGCCTCCGCGTTTACAACGCGCGCCTTCCCCATTTCTAAGCCCAGCAGGAATCCTGCGGCAACAAGAAGAGACCAAAGCAATGTCCTCTGAAACATAGTTACCTCCCCATTAGAATTGTGAAATACGTTCAAACTCGCTGCTTCTTCCAATTTCCGCGCCGGAAAAGGACCATGCTTATGCCGGCTACCAGAGCCGCAGAGATCGGGATTGCCAGAAAGACGCCGTTGGCGCCCATCTTTGCGGGGAAGGCTAGAGTATAAGCGAGCGGAATCTGAAACAGCCAGTAGCAGAAAAAGTTGATCACTGTCGGCGTTCCGGTGTCGCCGGCGCCGTTGAAAGCCTGCACCATGACCATACCGTAGCCGTAAGCAACGTACCCGAAACTAATGTATCGCAGGCAAGTGACGCTGTAGGGAACGACATCCGGTTGGCGGGTGAAGAGGTGAATCACTGGCTCGGCAAAAAAAATAAAGAATATCCCTACGCATGCCAGAAATACCATGTTGCAGAAGCCGGTCACCCAGACAGACCGCTCGGCGCGATCCGGCTTTCTGGCGCCTAGATTCTGCCCCACCATGGTTGCAGCCGCGTTGCTCAACCCCCAGGAAGGGAGAATTGTAAAGAAAATGATGCGGATAGCGATGGTGTATCCGGCCACCGCCGCCCCACCAAAGGACGAAATGAGCCGCACCATTCCAATCCAACTCGCCGTCGAGATAAGGAACTGGAAGATTCCGCCGAACGAAATGCGCAACAATCTCAACATGAGCCGGAGGTTGAGCTGCAGCTCGCTTCTTGCCACCTTGATGCGCCCCCGTGCGCGCAGCAGCGTAAAAACCTGGAACAGCACGCCAGTCCCTCTTCCGATGGTCGTGGCCACAGCGGCTCCCGTCACCCCCAATCTTGGAAAAGGCCCCAGCCCGAAAATGAAACAGGGATCGAGAATGATATTGATGAAGTTGGCCAGCCAGAGAACGCGCATAGAAATGGCTGCGTCTCCCGCTCCACGAAACACGCCGTTAATAATGAAGAGAAGCATGATCACGACATTGCCTCCCAACATGATCGCGGTGAATCGCGAGCCTGTGTGAATAATGCCATCGGAAGCACCCATCAGATGCAGCAGCTTAGGCGCAAAGAAAAGACCGATCAAACCAATGGGCAGCGATGATGCCATGCCCAGGGCAATGGCCTGCACAGCAGTTTCCGCTGCAGCCTTGGGGTTTTTCTCGCCGATTCGACGCGCCACAGTGGCCGTCGCCGCCATACTCAAACCGAGGCCGGTGGCGTAAATGATGGTGATCATCGATTCGGTGAGGCCCACCGTCGCCACGGCATCGGAGCCCAACCGGGAGACGAAAAATACGTCGCAGATGGCAAACAGGGATTCCAGCGACATCTCCAGCACCATCGGGACGGCCAACAGAAGGATGGCGCGTCCAATGCTTCCTTTGGTGAAATCCTGTTGCGTGCCGGCGATCGCCTCGCGCAGATCGCTCCACAGCCCGGCCAATCCGGCCTTGCGTTCCGGCGGAAGAGCGGCCGTGTTTAGTTCCAGGGAACCGCTCATGAGGCGGAGATCATATCAGTTGTCAGTTGCAGTCAGTTGCAGTCAGTTGTCAGTTGCCAGTTGTCAGTTGTCGGTGCCGAGCATCAGTCTGGAGACCGCCTTCGGCGTCTAAGCGCGGCGAAGCCGCGCCGGAGTTTGGACGCCGATATGTCAGAGCCCGGAGCGTAAGCGACGGGTCCCGCCCACGTGGCAATCTGCGGGACCCGTCGCTTAAGCTCCGGGCTCTG
>DASYPF010000348.1:0-6068 GCA_036006905.1 Acidobacteriota bacterium | reverse complement strand
GGACCACGGCCCGACTAATTTCGCAATGGTTTCCCAGTCTTCAGCATATGTTGAATTCGCTCCTGTGTCTTTCGTTCGCCGCACAGAGAAAGAAAAGCTTCGCGCTCCAGATCCAGCATCTGTTGCTCACTCATCGCAGCGCTGGCTCGCCGATCGCCGCCGGTTAGCACCCACGCCAACTTGCGCCCGATGTGGGCGTCGTAGTCGGAAATGAATTCGGCGCGCCGCATCAAATGCACTCCCAGATCGAGCGCCGCCTTCAGATCCTCGCCTCCGACCGGCAAATTATTTCGCTCCAGCGGGGGCCTGTACGCCTGCGACGCCAGATAAAGCGCCTGACGCTTAGCATCTTCCACCAGGCGCACACGCTGCATGGTCGCCGGCGTGTTTTCAGCAATCAAGTTCATCGCCCGCGCGTCGCGCACGCTTTGTGAGACTTTTGCCAAGGCAATGGTCTCAAAAGTACGGCGCACACTCTTGTCCAACGACACGTCGGGACTTAAATCTAAATTCCTCAGGTACAGTTCCTTCGTGCCGCCCCCGGCCGGAATCAACCCCACTCCTGTTTCCACTAGTCCCATGTACAATTCAGCAAGAGGCTGGCAAAATCTGCTGGCCAGGCAGATTTCTGCGCCTCCACCAAGCGTAAGCGAAAACGGCGCAGCCACGATCGGTTTCAAAGCAAATTTAATGGCGTTGGTCGCGCGTTGAAATGTACAAACCATGAGATCGATGTCGCCCCAGTTTTCATCCTGGATCTCCAGCAGGAGCAGCATCAGGTTGGCGCCGGCCGAGAAGTGCTCGCCGTCGTTGGCGATGACGAGCGCGTCAAAGTGGGTTTCCAACGCGTCGACTCCGGCGTGGATCATTGCCACCGCATCCGGGCCAAGGGTATTCATTTTGGAATGGAACTCGACGCAGCCGACGCCGTCCCCCAAGTCTCGCAATGTGGCTCCGGCGTTCTGTTTTACCGGGGAACTTCGCTTCAGAAGTGCTGGTGGCCGATCGAGTGGCAGGTAACGCCGGTTGAGGAAATCCCAATATTCGCCGTCGCGGTAGAAATCGGTGGCGCCCGACTCCAGCATTGAAAGCACGTTGGCTGGAACCGCGAACCCTTCGGCCTGCCATTTCTTCACCGACCAGGTAAGACCCATCTGGCTCCACAACTCAAAAGGACCAAGCTCCCAGTTGAACCCCCAGCGCATGGCGTCGTCGATGGCCACAACCGTGTCGCTGATTTCAGGAACCTTCCCGGCGGCGTAGCAAAGGGATGCCATGGTGCTCTCCCACAAAAAACGCGAGTAGCGATCCTCTTGACTGTGAAAGAGCTTCTGCAGTCTTTCTCCCACCGGCTCTACCGAACTGAGCAAGTCGACAGCCGGGATTTGAGGTTTTTGCCGGGGACGATACTCTAACGTCTGCCAGTCGAGGGTTAAAACCTGCCCCGAGTCCCGATCCTTCCGATAGAAACCTGCTCCCGCCTTGTCGCCGAGCAAATTCTTCTCCAGCATGCGGGAGACGAAATCGGGAAGTTGGAAAACAGTTTTCTCTTCAGGAAGAAGCTCCTGGAGGTTGCGAGCCACAAGCGCCATCACATCGACACCTACCAGGTCTGCCATGCGAAAGATTGCGGTCTTAGGCCGTCCGATGAAAGGGCCGGAAAGCGCGTCGACTTCCTCTGGAGTCAAACCGAGCTGGCATGCGGCGCGCAACGACGCAGCAGCGACAAAAGAGCCGATGCGATTGGCGATAAAGTTGGGAGTGTCCTTGGCCAGAACCGTTTGCTTGCCGAGGAAGCGCTCGCAGAAGATCTGAAGTGAGGCCACCACTTCTGGCATTGTTTCTTCAGTCGGAATGATCTCTACCAGGCGCATGTAACGCGGAGGATTGAAGAAGTGGGACCCGGCCCAGTAGCGCTTCCGGTCCAGCGGGAATTGAGCTGAGATCGAGCGCAGCGGGATACCGGATGTGTTGGAACTCAAAATACCATGAGCGGGCAAATGGGAAAGGGCGCGCGCCCACAGCGCCTGCTTGGCCTGGAGATTTTCAATGACTGCTTCAATGATCCAGTCGCAACCGGCCAGCCTGGGAAGGTCATCTTCGAAGTTCCCCAGTTCGATGAAAGCCTGCAGGTCCGGCGAAAAGAATGCGGCAGGCTTTGTCTTCAGCGCGAACTCCAGTCCGGAGCGCGCGAATCGGTTCCGCGCCTGCGGATCAGTAAGAGAAAGCTTCTTCTTTCGTTCCTCGTCCGATAGCATTTCCGGTACTCTGTCGAGAAGCAAACAGGGGACAGACGCGTTGGCCAAGTGGGCTGCAATCTGCGATCCCATCGTTCCTGCGCCCAGGACTGCCACCCGTCGTATTGGTTTTGTCATATACGATTCTCTTTCAAACGTCGCCAACCGAATTAGTGCACCCTTCTTTCATGCCCGGCCCAGAACGGTTCCCGCAGTTCGCGTTTGAGAATCTTCCCGGTCCCGCTCTTGGGGAGCGATTCTCGAAAGTGAAACACACGCGGAACTTTGTAGCCGGCTAGGTTCTCGCGGCAGAAAAGCTGCAATTGTTCCAGGTCGATTGGTTTTCCGGAGCGAGTGACGATCAAGGCACACGGAGCCTCTCCCCATTTTTCATCTGGGACAGGGATGACCGCGCACTCCAGGACATCCGGGTGCCGGTACAGCGCCAGTTCGATTTCCAGTGACGGGATATTCTCTCCGCCGCTGATAATCAGGTCCTTCTTGCGGTCGACAATCTGGATATAATTCTCCGCGTTGACCACCGCCATATCTCCGGTATAAAACCAGGCCTCGCGAATGGCTTCGCTAGTTTCTTGGGGCCGTTTCCAGTAGCCTTCCATCACGACGTCACTGCGCACGATCACTTCGCCAACCTGCTTGCCATCTGGCTTTACATCTTTCCCATCAACATCAACTATGCGAATCTCCGTTCCCAGCATTTCCAGGCCTGGCATTGACAACAGGCTCAACCGTTCTTCTTCGGACACATTAGCCAGCGTGTCTTTAAGGAGAGAAGTAGTGATGCACGGCGATGTCTCCGTCAGACCGTACCCCGCATGGACGAAGGCCCCGGTAAAGACCTTTTCCATATTCTTAATCAACGTGGGATTTGATGCCGCACCGCCCAGGTGGATTTCCTTCACAGATCTCAGATCGCGCCTGGCCGTTTCTTGGGCCAGCATGAGCGCGATGGCCATTGTGGGAACCAGGCAGAAATGGGTGATTCTCTCCTGCTCTATCAGCCGCAGTACCTCGGCCGGATCGAAACGCCGGACCATGACGTGGACTCCGCCGGCCGCCGTGATGCAATGCGGCGCGCCCCATCCATTCACGTGAAACAGCGGTATGGTGTGAAGATTTATTCCAGTGTCGAAGGTACGCAGCGACCACATGCTGTGCACGGCATGAAGATAGAGGTTGCGGTGGGTCAGCATCACGCCCTTGTTGTTTCCCGTGGTGCCACTGGTGTAGAAAAGCTCGGCCACTGTGTTCTCGTCGATCCCCAGGTCCAGTTCGTACTTGTCGTCGGCCTCAGCGACTAATGTCTCGTAGGAAGTTTCACCGGACGATGCCGTGAGAGGTAAAGGAAACTGAGCCGCTTTGGACAGCTCCGATTGAACCGTCTCGCCAAATTCGGGATCGTAAAAGAGAAACTGAGCTTCGGCGTCGCATAGAATACCGCTCAATTCATGAGGCCGGAGCCGGACATTCAATGGCAGCAGGATTCCTCCGGCCTGAAGAACACCGTAGTAGGCTTCCAGAAGCCGATGACAATTGAAACTGAGAAAAGCGACCCGCGCTCCGGCCTTAAGACCTAGAGAACGGAGCGCATTTCCGAAGCGATTGCACCGCTGGGCGAACTGTCGATAGGTAAAACGGTCTTTTCCGCAAATTACACCGACCTTGTTGCCATAAAGCTTGGCGGCACGGTCTTTGAATCGGATGGGGGTGAGGGGAAGATTCATGGGATTTTCGATTGCGGATTGCGGATTGCGGATTGGGGGCCTCGGATTGCGGATTGGGAATTTCGGATTGCGGATTGCGGATTTCGGATTGCGGACTTCCTATTTTGGGCCTCTGTTTTCGAATTACGAATTGCGGCTTCACCTGAGATTCCGCGAAGAAAAATTTCAAAGATGGGTTCAGCGGTTTCACGGAGCAAGTACTTTTTCCTGCTTAACATCCAGTTTGTGGACATCTCGTCCAGAGCGCCAAATAGGACCTTGCTGGCGATTTTGGGATTGATATCCTGGCGAACCCTCCCTTCATTTTGTGCCTGCTCGATCAGTTTGCGAATCAGCTCCAGATATTGCGCTACGCGAGTGGCCGAGAACTGCTCCATAAATTTGGTCGAATGTCGTAGCTCTACCTGAAACACCACCGCCAAATCCCGATCGTCGCCCAGGCACTGGAGATGCTTCTGGACGATGAGCCGCAGTTTTTCGATCGGATCTCTTACCGGGGAGATCTCCCGCTGGATCGATTCTAGAACTTCATCCATGATGTGGTTGAAGATGGAAACCAGAATATCGTCCTTGTTTTTGAAGTAGAGGTAAACTGTCCCGTCGGCCACGTCGGCCTGCCGGGCGATGTCGGCGACTGTGGAGTTGAAGAAGCCGCGCCGGGCAAAGACCTTGATTGCGGCCCGCAGGATTGTTTCGTATTTGGAGCCGCCGGCAGTTCGCGGTTGTCTGGCCGCTCCTTTGGCGGACCGTCCGCTATCTAAATCCGATGCTCGCGCTGTGCGTAACCTCTGCATAGCCTCCCTGCGGAATGAATGAATACTCATTCATTGTAAGTTTTGAGCGGGGGAAATACAAGTAAAAATTCGAGCCAAAAGGGACTCTTGAATGCTGGGCACTGAGCCGCGCGCGTAAGCAAGCGGACCCTCCCAGTAGTGATTCTCCACCAGAGCGATGTAACTTGCGTCGATTCGTTGCGAAAACTCGAGCAGAACTATCGATTCTGTCGGGCTAGTAGGTGGAGAATCGCTACTAGGAGAGTCCGCTTGCTTACGCGCGCGGCTCTGACATTAACCAACCTCACGACCTGGCGCGGATTTTGGGCAACACACCCGTACGGGCGGGCTACTCAAATGGCGGCGGCCCTGGCAGTTTGAATTATACGCGCCGGTTCTTGAAGCCGTGAAGAATGCCGGTGGGTACGTAACAGCGTTCCCAGCCGAAGGTTTCCTGTAAAATAGAATGATGCCGAGCCAGGAAGATGTAGCCCTTGCGCAAGAATTATTTCAACGGGCCTACCAACATCAGATGCAAGGGGAGCTGGATCTTGCCGAACAGTTGTACAAAGAATCCATCCAGATCGTGCCAACCGCTGAAGCCTATACTTTTCTCGGATGGACGTACAGTTTTCAGGGAAAACTTGATGAAGCCATTGGCGAGTGTCGGAAAGCGATTCTCATCGATCCGGACTTCGGAAATCCTTACAACGACATCGGCGCCTACTTGATTCAACAGGGCAAGCTGGATGAAGCGATTCCCTGGCTGGAAAAGGCGCTGCGGTCACGCCGCTATGAAGCGTATCACTATCCGCACTTCAATCTGGGTCGCGTTTATGTCGCCAAAGAAATGTTCAAGCAGGCAATGCATCACTTTCAAGAGGCGCTGCGGTTGCAGCCCGACTACACACTGGCCGAGGAAGCGATCCGGCAACTCAAGCGCCGGTTGAACTAATGCCGCAAATAGACTCGAATGAACCCGGGAATTACGAACGGCGAAGTCCGAATTCCGAATGACAAATAACGAAGCCCTATCGTTGTCATTCGTCATTCGAACTTCGTCATTCGTAATTCCCTTGCTCTCTCCGGTCTATTTGCAGCCAAAAACATAAAACCAGCTCATGAATGGTTACGCCCTTGCTCTGGCCGCTTACTCGGTAGTCTTGGTTATTCTTGGCCTGGTTGCCGGGCGCGTTGTAAAGAAGACTTCAGACTTCTTTGTTGCCAGCCGCAGTTTCGGGCCCGGACTGATCTTTACAACTTTCCTGGCAGCAAATATCGGCGCCGGTTCCACTGTCGGCGCCACTGGCCTG
>DASYPF010000347.1:0-23606 GCA_036006905.1 Acidobacteriota bacterium | reverse complement strand
CGTCTGCTCTGCGGCGATCACGCTTATTGGGTTACCGCCGAACGGTCGGATTTGGTGTCGAGTCTTCGGCTTCAGTGCCCAGTGCCCAGTTCGCAGTTCTCAGTTCCCAGTTCCCAGTTCCCAGTGCCCAGTTCGCAGTTCTCAGTTCCCAGTTCCCAGTTCCCAGTTCCCAGTTTCCAGCGCTTGGCTTCCAGTTCTGAGTTCGCACTGCCCTTGAAGTCTCCGACTCCCCCCCTCTCCCCCTCTCCGACTCCCCCCTCTCCGACTCCCCCTTCTCACACTCCCCCCCTCTCCCCCTCTCCCGCTCCCCCGCTCTCACACGCCTTGGATCCATCGTCGTCACACACGCTATGCACCGTAGCTGTGATCAGGGGCTGGGTGGAGGTGAGCGGGCCATTCACAGCGACCAGACTGGCAAACACTCTGGGTTTCGAGGCTAGCGATGTCCGCTTGGCTTTGGCGCAGCTTGAGGCAGAAGGCATCGTCCTGCGCGGCTTCTTCACCGGACAACGCGAGGAAGAGGAGTTTTGCGATCGGCGGATTTTGGCGCGCATCCATCGCGCGACAATTGCCCATCTGCGGCGTGAGATCGAACCCGTACCGGCCTCGACTTTCCTGCGATTCCTCTTTTCCTGGCAGCACCTCTCTTCTGAGTCACAGCTCGACGGGGACCATGGAATCTTAGAGGTAGTGGAACAACTTCAGGGTTTCGAGACCGCCGCCGCCACTTGGGAAAATGAAATCCTGCGGTCGCGGATCGGGAATTATGATCCGAGTCATCTCGATAACCTCTGCCTCGCGGGGGATGTGGTTTGGGGACGATGGACGCGGCGTGAGAGCCTCGCCGAGGTCCCATCGCGTCGTCCAGGCCTGACGCGCACAGCGGTTTTAGGCCTGGGGATGCGCCAGGATATGGAATGGCTGCTGGCCGACAGGAGAGAGCCAGAGGCTGGTGAAAAAGAAGGGGCACGCAAGATGCGCGCTCTCCCAGGGAAGGATGAAAGCGCACTGCCGGGGCAGGATGAAGAAGCGCTTTCGGTTGCCGCGCGCGATGTGCTGGAATTCTTGAGGCGCCGGGGAGCATCCTTTTTTCCCGAGATCATGGCCGGCACACGGCATCTGGGCTCGGAAGTGGAGGAGGCGCTCTGGCAATTGGTAGCCGCGGGATTCGTTACCGCCGATTCGTTTGGGGCTCTGCGCTCTTTGGTGAGCGGCGAGACACGGCGCAGCGAACGTTCACCGCGTAAGCGGCACCATCGAAAAACACGAGAAGGACGCTGGTCGCTCCTGGAGCCGCTCACTCCGCAATCCGAAATTCGCAATTCGCAATTGGGTGAACAGCGAGCCCGCCAGTACCTGCGCCGCTATGGCGTGGTCTTCCGCGAGATGATGTCGCGCGAGACCTCTGCGCCGCCCTGGCGCGACTTGCTCGGTGTGCTTCGCCGCTTCGAGGCTCGGGGCCAGATTCGCGGTGGACGCTTCGTGGCCGGTTTCATCGGTGAACAGTTCGCTCTGCCAGAAGCCGTAGAGGCTCTCCGGGCGATGCGGCGCACTTCGGCACAGGGGCAATTCCTGAAAGTCTCTGCTTGCGATCCGCTCAACCTGGTTGGCATTCTGACGCCGGGCCCGCGGGTCACTGCCGTTTCAGGAAACTGGGTGATCTATCGCGATGGCGTCCCGGTTGCGGCTGTCGACAGCGGTGAGACGCGAATCCTATCGCAGGTGGAAGACGGGGAGCGTTCCGTGCTGGAACGGTTACTGGACGAACGGCCTGCCTCTGCCTTCGATCCAGCCTTGGCAGCCCGACCCCGCTTCCCCTAAGAATGAATGCGGATATTTTTTGGGCCGAATGAACGCGAATATTTTTTGGGCCGCAAATGAACGCTGATGAACGCGAGTATTCTTAAAGGCAGAAAAAAGAAAAGAGCTATTCGCGTTGATCCGCGTTCATTTGCCGCCCAAAAAATATTCGCGTTCATCCCCGGCCAGCATTCGTCATTTTGCCGCGGCGACTTTCTTGCGGCGCTTCGCGTGCGGTCGTTCCGGAGGTGTTCCTTCTGCCGGACTGACGACCATGATGCTGGTGACAAACTTCTTAATGCCGTGGAGATCGAAGTCGATGGTGGTCCGTTCAACATCTGACGCGGTGACCACACCCAGACCGTACTGGAAATGCCTGACGTACTGACCTGGCTGGACAGCCTTCATAAGATCCTCTCTTTCGGATTTGTCATTCCACGTATCAGATTAAGTAATTCTTCCTTCATTTTTTCTGCTCATTCGTCCGCATTTCTACCAGGGCGTATTCTTAACCAAGTTCATCTTGTACCGCTCGCAAGACATCCGCGGTACAGACCAGACTTATTTCGATTGATTCCTAGTGCCTGATCGGCGGCTGAATTGACACGGGCGAGAGGCAATTGAAATGCCGGCCGCGGAGTTCCTGGGCGTTCCGCGGCGGTGACACTAAGATCGAGTCTTAAATTTTGGTGACGTTTTCGGCTTGGTCGCCTTTGGGGCCACGAGTCACGGTGAATTCTACTGCCTGGCCCTCGGCCAGCGTTTTGAATCCGGATCCCTGAATCGCGGTGTGGTGCACAAACACGTCCGCACCGGAGGCGCGACTGATAAAACCAAAACCTTTTGCGTCGTTAAACCATTTAACTGTTCCTTGTTCTTTGTTCATTGTTCCTTGTTCCTCTTACTTGTTGATGTAAATTTTGCTTGTTCGGTTCTTGTAGCATTAAGCGCAACAAAAAAGAGCTGCGGATCCCAGGATCCAGCAGCTCTTATGTTTTCCTGTTACAGATTACAAAAACTGAATCAAGACCGCATTAGACTGTACACGAAATGTGGCGATGTGTCCAGCTAAATCAATCAAATCAATCAAACAAAAATCTGAGGCGGCAGAGCCGCAACCACAGCGTCATCGGATGTTTTCCCAGCAAGATTTTTCCAACCCGATGACCGATAACTGATCATCAATGACGTCTTGATTGCGGCTCCGCCGAGCAACGTATCTGCTGTACATCCAGAACCGGGACGAGTATTCTGGATGGGAAAACATTTCGTGATTGCTCGCTCCAAACAGCCGGGCATCTGGAAGACTTTTCAGAGGAATAGCAGTTCGATATTTGGAGGGCTCATGGCCAGAAATCCGGGAACTTTCGCAAAGAGACAAAAAGAAAAAAGACGGCAGGAGCGACAAAAAGAAAAAGCAGCTCGCCGCGCTGAAATCAGGCAAGGGAAAAAAGATCGTCCTTCCCGTGAAGCCGGATATGATCCCGATTTGGAAGGAATCGTCCCCGGCCCCCAACCACCGCTGGAAGACTGATAGCGTCTGTCATCAAGCCTCTAAGACACTGACGGGTCCTGCCAAAGTAACAACCTCTGCCAGAGGAAGGTTTGGATCGCCGACTTACTCCGGCGGGACCCGTCGCTAACGCTCCGGGGTCTGACGTTTTGCATCGTTCTGACCTTACTGTCCTGGTAATGGTTCCGCTACATCGATCCCTCGTCTGCCGAAGGGCCGTAGAGCGCCGGTACCGGGACATTGTTCAGCCGCAGGTATACGCCAAGCTGGGCGCGGTGGTGAATGCCGTGGTTCATGACTGAAGTCCGAAGGACAGCAATCCGAGGCAGCGTAAATACTGTTTTTCCGCCAAAGAGGAGCGTCCAGGGCTTCTTGAGATGCTCGTCGCTGGCGCCGGCAATGGCCGCGCGCGCTGCCGTGACGTTCTTATCAAACAACTGAAGAAGTTCTCGGCGCGAATTCGCTCTTGGAGGCTGATAGGGTGGAGCTCCTGGTGGAGCGATATCCAGTGAGTCCTTGTCGATGGTGAAATTGGCCCAACTGGGGATCTCGCTAAGGTGTTGTGCCAACCGACCCAGGGTCATGGACTTTTCGTGAGGCTTCCAGCCGAATTTGTCCTCCGGAACCCGCTCGAGAGTCTTTCGAGTGTTGGCCATCTCCTGGTCGTACTCGGGCAATAGTGTCCCACTAATTCTCATAAGTTCCTCCAAGCAGGCAGATTCTACTCCACTCAGACATTGGCCGCGAACCCAAACGGCAAAGCCGCAGCCAAGAAAGGCGCATGATCGGCGGCTGCAGGCTTGCTGGCAGCACCCACAGAGCCGCGACCGGAAGGGAGCGGCGCGCCAGATTGAGTCATCGCGATCAGGCTCGCAAAATCGGACTCGTCCCGTATCGTTGTTGCAGCAACTCTGCGCTGCTGTGGTCGCAAACTGTTACATCGGCGCTCCGCTCCCTTCCGGTCGCGGCTCTGCGGGTGCAGGCGTCAACACGGCCGCACAGCGGCCCGAACTGCCTGTGGTGCGTGATCGGTTTCTGTCATCTATCCCGAAATGCACCGCGTTGCTTTCCGCTCCGCCTTCGCTCATGATAGTGTCTAGCCATGCGCCCGGACGGAAGACTGCCCAATCAGTTGCGGCAGATACAAATCGAGCCTGATTTCATCAAGCACGCCGAGGGCTCCTGCCTGGTCGTGACCGGCGAAACCAAGGTCGTTTGTACAGCCAGTGTCGAAGAGAAGGTCCCTCAACATCAAAAGGGAACCGGCAAAGGATGGGTCAGTTCCGAGTATGGCATGCTTCCCCGCTCTACCGGGATGCGGATGCAGCGCGAGGCCAGCAAGGGAAAGCCTTCGGGGCGCACGCAGGAAATACAGCGGCTCATCGGGCGAGCGCTGCGCGCCGTCACTCGTCTGGAAGCGCTCGGAGAGCGCACCATCTGGATCGACTGCGACGTGATTCAGGCGGATGGGGGAACGCGCACCGCTTCAATTACCGGCTCCTATGTCGCGTTGGCCCTAGCGCTGCAAAGTATGCTGGAATGCAAGCAGATTGTTCAGATACCGCTTGTCGATTTTGTGGCAGCCACAAGCGTCGGGATCATCAACTCGGTCCCCTGCCTTGACTTGAATTATACTGAAGATTCTGCAGCCGAAGTCGACATGAACGTCGTGATGACGGGTAGAGGCCTGTTCGTAGAAATACAGGGCACCGCTGAGAAAACTGCGTTTAATGACGAACAGCTCCAGCAATTGCTGGCGCTGGCCCAAAAGGGGATTCGCGAATTAATTCAAGTGCAGGAGAAAGTTTTAAAATCGCGAGTCGATTTCACTTATATTAAAGACCCATTCGCTGCAATCAATAGCCGCAGGTTGTAGTTACTCCTTTGAAGCGCCGGTCCTTCATCCTCATTCTTCTGATCCTCGCCAGTCTACGGACATCGAACGGCCAGACGCTGCAGTTCTTTCACGACAACCGGCAATTTAAGATCTCGCCGCGCGAGCACAACAGTATCCGTTACTACTCGCTGCGCGATGTCTCGAGCATCTTCGAACTCCCTTTTCAGGAAAAGAGCGCGGAAGAATTCCTCATGCGCGGGCCGCGAGGAAGCATCACTTTCTTCGGCGACAAAGCCGAAATTCGCGTCAACGGCGAGATGGTTGCTCTCGACCGGCCGGTCTGGCGGCGCAAAGGCGAACATTGGTACGTGACAGCCGATTTCTTCGACAAAGCTCTGCCCCGCATCATCGGCGTGCAACTGACTCGGAAATCGGCCACGGCCTTCGAGCTAGAGGCGAAACAGCCGCAGGCGGCAGTCATCGACGTCAAAGCTCAGACGGCGGTCGCCCCCGACCACGCGCGCCTGGTGCTGGAACCTTCACAGGGAGTCGATTTCCAGACGCGCGACACAGGGCGAACTATCGAAATCACTGCGAACCGCCGCTTCCGTGTCGCCGTACCGGCCACTCCACCCAACCAGAGCTTCATGGGGCGAATCACGTTTGACCCTTCCGGAAGTGGAGTACTGCGCGTCGAAAAAGGACCCAGCTTTCAAAGCAGCCGCGAGCAGACTCTGGACAATCCTCTTCGAAAGATAGTTGACTTCTATGGCCCGCCCGCCGTGCCTCCCACTCCGCCTGCGCTCACGCCTCCGGCTACAGTGGAAGTTCCGGTCCTGCCTCCCATCCAGGTTCCTCCGGAGATTGCTGTCCCGCCGGTACAGTCACAGAAGTTTGTCAGACGTCCTACAAAGAACATCATCGTGCTCGACCCCGGCCATGGCGGCGCCGACTTGGGAGCGCATCCTTCAACGGAACTACTGGAGAAGGTCTTGAGTCTTTCGCTGGCCCAGCAGGTCAAGTCCGTCATTGAGGCGCAGAGCTTCTACCGTGTAGTCATCACGCGGCAAAGTGACGTTCAGCTAGGAATAATCCAGAGGACTTCTATTGCGAATTCATTCCACGCCGAGGCTCTCGTGAGCCTGCACTTTGGGGGCTCCTACGATTCGGGAATGCGCGGCCCGCGCGTGTACTATTACTCGGAGAGGAGCTCGAATGCAGCAAACGAAAAGAAAGAACCGGCCGCCGAAGTTCGGCGGGCGCCGGCGCTGACGCCGTGGAATAGAGCGCAACTTTCCATGGTCTCTCAAAGCCAGGCCATGGCAGGACGCTTGCAGGCAAAGCTGAACGAACTTTTTGGAACGCCTGAGATCAAACCTGGATCAAATCAGTTCTTGGTATTGCAGGGATCTATTTCTCCGGCGGTGATTCTGGAGGCGGGATATCTGAGCAATCCGGACGATGCCCGCTTCCTGGCTGACTCAAACAACATGAAACGAGTGGCTGCAGCGATCGCGATTGGTATAGTGGATTTTTTGAACGCGAAGGGAGCCGCGAATTGATATGAAATACGAAGACGAAGAACGACCGATAGAAAATACAGAACGGGACGAGATTGAGCGCCCGGCGGATCGGCCTTTCTACGTCTACTCGCGGCCGACCATTTGGGTTCTGATCGCTTGCCTCGTTGGCGTATTTGTCGCAGCGGTATTGTTCTGGAATGAGCGGCAGAAACTTGCAAAAGAATCAAAAGCTCCGAGCGATGCGAGTATGGAACGACAGGAACTGGCTGGGGCCAATTTGGCCAAAATCGGCTCCAAGGTCTACTTCCGCCAGGCGGGCGCTCAATCGCTGCTCGCCATGCCCCGCGATATCTTTGCCACTACCTCGCCTGAGGTCCGCGCCCGTCAGTTAGTTCAGGCCCTCATTGAAGGACCGCAACAGTCCGAGTTGGGGAAGGTGTTTCCGGTACTTCCTCGGGAAACCAAAGTACGGCAGATCTACTTTCTGGGCGAAACAGCCGTAGTCGATCTCTCTGAGGAAGTTGCCAGCCTGTTGCCCGGAGGTATCGACAGCGAGGCCACTGCGATGGACTCGATCCAGCAAACGCTTCTGGAAAACGTCGCGCAAATTAAGGCGGTCCATTTTCTGATTAATGGGAAAGACACGGAAGCATTCGCCGGGCATATCGCGTTACAGTGACAAGTGAACAGGGGCAAGAATAACCAGTTCAAAGTGCCAACCGTCGAAGATCGGCTAATCTGTTAAGCTGTGAGAAACTGGTTATTCTTGCTCCTGTTCACTGCACACTTGAATGGAGGCGCCTTTGGGCTGGTGTCCGGCCCGGTCTTCAAAACCGGTGGGCCGGCGCGAGAGCGTCCGGCCGGTGGGTTCGATTCCCATGCGCCTCCGCCACAGAATATCCATTATTTAGCGGACACGCTTCTTCATTCCCCTATTCCTGATTATCCTTGCTAAATGTGGGATTTCAGTGAGGAGTTGCCGTCTCCGGCGCGGCTTTCCTGGAAACTATGCGCGTAGGCAGGGTGACCTTATACAGTGTGACACCTTCGGGCGACAGCAATTCAAAAACACCTCCCAGGCTGGGTCGGTCCCCTTGGCCTCCAAGGAAAGTTACAGAGAGAGCGCGGACCTTCCCTTCAAGAAGCTCGCTCGTTCTTTCCCAGCGGTAGTTTCCCAATTCGAGGCGAGTGGGCACTCCGATGCGAAAAATCAGATTCATCTCCAGGGATGAAGTGCCGCCGTCAAATACCAGTCTGGCTTTGAGGCGGTCACCGTCGCGAACTCCAGACAGAGATTGCATGTGGAAGGGAAGTGGAGTCTGACAATATCACGGGCAGGCTCGTGCCCTTACGGAACTACACTGACATTCGGGAATTGCTGAAAGTGCGCGTCCAGCGCGGCAGCTTGACGGATGCTGAGTTCGGTCATCACGACACAACTGGTGCAGTCGGTGAAGCTCCAACCCATACCCGCGCGCTGCTGAAAGAGGGTCCAGGCGCGACGAATCTGGTCGGGTGTAAGGAAGTGAATGCCGGCTACGCCGTGTTCGAAGAATGCCCGCCCCGCTTCCAGGGCGCGGCGCGGCTCGCGGCGTGCGAGCAGAAGCGTCAGTGTCTCATCGACACAATAATCGGTCGTGACGAGCGGGTCGATGCACGTCGCAAACCACTTCCGCACCCGTTGATGATCCGGATCGGCGGGCACGAAGGAGGCAAACCACGCGCTGGTATCGACAAACACCATCAGGGTTTTCCGTACAATATCTTGTCGTGGTCCGCTCCGCTAAACGGTTCCTTCGGCCCTTCGATGGGGAGGGCAGCGATCCGGTCGATAATCTCCAGGACGCGTCGATGCTCCTCTTCCAAGATCCGGCCTTCTCCCTCCGGAGTTGGCTGTTCGGTCACCGATTCCGGCACGACTGTAACGGCTGTCCCCTCGGGAAGCCGAACGCCGTCTGCCAGCACCACCACTCCGTTTTGTACGCGACCACGAACAGCCATGAGACATCTCCTCGCTTATCAACTAATCACGACTCATTCTACCGCTGAACGAGTCGGGCATAAAGCCGGCCAACTCGATCAAGAGCTGACGTGCGAGGCGTTTAATAGCCCCGGTTTGTCACACGATCGGCGTCCCCGGCAGACCGGCGATTCGCCAAAGCGCGGCGAGGCCGTCATCGGTTCCCGGCCAGTGGCGCCGAACGGCCTGCCCTCCGGCTTTGCGGACCACCGAACGGAGCACCAGGCACACGATGATGGCGTCGTCCGCGTGCCCGAGCACCGGAATGAAGTCCGGAATCAGGTCGAGCGGCATGGCGAGGTAGAGGAACACGAGGGCGAGCCTCATCCGAACTCCTCCCGGCAACGATGGGTCCGTGGCAAGTCTGCGCATGAGCGTCAAAGTGTCGGGTAGCAGCCGGAGTGCTTCCTGAAAAAGATAGCCCTTCGGTTTCGCCAGAAGGAGAAACACAACTAGGAGCGTCCATGCCGCTATAAGCGAAACGCCGATCCCAATTACGACTCGCAACCCTGTGCTCATTTCATCCTTGACATCAAGGCCATCGCACCGATCAAGTCAGGCACCTTGCCCATCGCGAAGCTGCAAGGTCTGACGCCGCTTTGAGACCAATCATCAGAGAGGCCGCGATTTTCCAGCTTCCCGCCAGCGCTAAAAAGAGGAACCGCCAGCAGGTTCAACCCCGGCACTTGACGAAATGGCGCCAGAAGGACAGGGGTTGCCTCGAAAAAGTTCAAGACATCCGCTCGCAGTAAGGCGCCAATTTCAAACGCTCGCCGCGTTTTGTCGGCGGTGAGATCTGCGGCGCAATGACAATGATCGTGCTAAAGCTCTATCAGCTTGAGGCCTGCACGCTTGGCGAGTTCTGCTTGCCGCGCATCAAAGGTGAGTAAATGTGTAGCCTCGAGCAAGGCGGCACAAGCGATGTGCAAAAGATCGAGAGCCCGACAACCAAGGTACGCGGAATGGTCTCGGGAAAACTCTTCCGCTTTGCGAAAGACATCCAGCCATTGTAAATTCCTTCTCTCAAGGATCCCAGACGCCAAATCTTCATCGATTAGCCGAATAGAAGCTTCGACGGTGAACCGGGACGTTTCCTTGCGAAATAGTTTTAGCCGGAGTCCATTTTTGATCTCAACTTCGTGAAGGTGGGAGAAAATGATAGGAGCCGCCAGGCCCTTCACGTAGTCCGCTACTTTGGTTGATCCCGCCTCTTTGACATAGAGTTTGATCAACGCGCTCGAATCGATGTAGATCGTCACACGCGGTCCTTGCGCTGTTCTATAATAATGGTGCTGAGGGATTTCCCCCTGACTCCCTTCCTCCAAATCCGTGTTGATCGTTGGATAAAGTCCGGCCAGATGGGGACTTTAGGCTTATCTCGGGTTGGGACGATCTTGGCAATGACCCGGCCACGTTTGGTGATCAATACCTCCTCGCCATCTTCCACCGACTGCAGGACCTTACTTAAGTGGTGTTGAACCTGCCTCACGGTAGCCGTTTTCATGTCTAACATCATGACGCACGCGGAGCCGGCAGTCAAGCCATGCTTAAATGCCGTAGGAAGGATATTGCATGATGGGGTGAATGATGATTGCTCAAATGGGTGGAGGCATGAGTGGAATGCAGGGAATGATGCACGGGATGGGTGCCGGCGCCGTAATCTTGTGGCTGCTGGTGGTGATCGCGCTCGTGCTGTTGATCGTGCTTTTGGTGAAGATGATCAGAAAGACGTAGAGCTGACACAGCGGCGCACCGCTGAGCCAGTATCATTCGCTAACGGTGAACCTGTTTAGCTCTATGAAGAGAGGTGTAAGTTTCTTCCCGGTGACGTTCATTTTGTAACCTCCTTCAGTAGCTGTTCTACGATGTTGTTTTCGTGCCCTTCATCTGCTGCGTGATGGTTATGTTCCAAATGGAAGCCGACACGAGCAGAACCAGTCCTAAACTCACCACGATCGCGGAGATCCAGAGTCCCGCCGCTGTAAGAAGCGCCGCGGGCCAGGCCAGCCATTCAGGTCCTGCGTGGCCGTGGCGGTTGCGGTCTCGGTGCAAAGCCCAGAGGGTCACGAGAAAAAATAGCAGCAGCGGGATCAGAATTATGTCTTTGATGAGAAAGCCTAATCCCAAGGCTGATATCGCCGCCAAAGCGGGCGCCGCTCCCAAACAACAAAGAGCAGCAAAGATACTGCCCAGCGGTCCCCACTTATCGCCATGACCAAGGCTCATGGCTTTTCTCCTTTTCTGCGCCGGCTCATCGTTCCAGCATCGCCTCTGCTTGGTCTGCGGGGAAGTAAGGTCTACTTCGCTTCTGGAGCGAGCGCTTTATTGCGGCCCGTACATCGCCCAGACAACACCTGCCGGCAGGGTTGGTTGTTTCGCAGGCGCAGTTGCCTGCCTTAATTTGGGCGCGAATCTTTTCTTCAACTGTTGACTTCCCGGTCGCTTCGATTTCTTCACGGATCGATCCCTCAGTATGGCCGAAACAGTAGCAAACAGGGATGGGATCGACAGTTTCCTTCGCGCCCACGCGGACGGTAAGATCGATCTTGTAAAATGGCGCATCGGTTAAAGACGAGAAGTAAACAACGTCACAGGTGAGCGTAGGGCAATAGAAGTATTGCGTGTCTTTGATCTTCGCTCTGAATTCCACACGGATCAGGCTTCGAACGGTGATCAGTTGGACTTTTTTCCCCTTCTTTTGACACTGGGGACAAATCTTCGACTGATCTTCAACCGGTGCGACAGCGCAACAGCAATCAGACATTTCGCATGCTCCTCTTACCGGAACGCGCTGTAACAGAAAAATTGGTACCGGTTAGTGGGACATGGATAACACGGAGAACACAGATGAACGAATGCCCACCCGGGGCACCTTATATCAATTGCGGGCCCAGGCTTTTGAGGGTGCCCCGGGCGGGCATTCGTAAATTCCGCGTTTTCTGTGTCATCCGTGTACCATTAATTGGTACCAATTTTTCTGTTACGGTGTACTACTTGTTTTTCACAACCGTTGCCTTGTACCCGAACTTAGTAACCGCGGCGGCCAGTTCTTCAGGCTTCACCTTGCCTTTTTCCACTTCGGCAATCGCCTGTCCCTTTTCAAAGGAAACGTCAGCCTTGCGAACACCTTTTTGTTTCTCCAGCGTCTTTTTCACTCCGATGGCGCACCCGCCGCAGGTCATTCCTTCTACTTTCAAGGTTATCTTCTCCAATTGTGCGGGCTGCGTAGCTTTATCGGCGGCAGAAGCCGGAGCGGGCCGTGTGGTAAACCAGGCTGCCCACCCAAGCACGGAAAGTAGCAAAACGGAACCTGTTAAGGCTTTCATATCTATCTGTCCTCCCAGAGACCAAAAGTTCAAATTAAAAAGCGTGAATAGTAAGGAAATGCAAGAAATGCCAGCGCCACAAGCGTGATGATCCAAAGAAGAATGCGGGCGCGCCAGGGTTGACCTTGTGACCACAATGGCAGAAAATGAGACCACGATGAAATATGTAGAGGCCTAATATTTACGGCCAGGATGCCTGAGATTATTCCCGTTACAGACCTCTGTCCGATAAAATCGAGCATGCATGTGATAACAAAATGAGATAGCACGTGATTAAGAAAGCCTTCAAAATTCTCTTCACGATCACTGGTTTTGGCATGCTCTGGTATTTGGAACAGATGCAGCCCCTGCGCCGGCAAACCCAAAACAGAGTAAGTCGCGCCCTCGTCAACGTGGGGCTTGCGGGCTTTACTTTCGCTGTAATTGTGGGATCCAATTGGCTCCTTATTCGTCCCACTCTGAGTTTGGTCTCACGAAAGAAGATCGGCTTGTTGAACCGTGTGTCGGTTCCGCCCCGGCTGCGACGCCTGCTGGCGTTTCTTTGGCTGGACTATACACTGTATATCTGGCACAGACTGAATCACCGGTTGCCGTTCTTCTGGAGATTCCACCTCGTCCACCACTCGGACCTGGATATGGATACGAGCACTTCCGTTCGCTTTCACTTTGGCGAGCTGTTCCTCTCGATTCTTTTCCGAATTCTGCAGATTGCCGCGATTGGGGCTGAACATATCGATCTCCTCGTATTTGATAACGTGTTGCTTGTGGCGATCCGTTTCCATCACAGCAACCTGCGTCTTCCCACCGCATTCGAAAAGAAGTTGAACTTTGTCATCGTGACTCCGCGCATGCACGGAATCCATCACTCGATCGTGCTCGAGGAGACCAACAGCAACTGGTCTACGGTTTTCTCGTTCTGGGACAAACTGCATGGCTCGTTCGTGAGCGACGTTCCGCAGTCGCAGATCACCATCGGCGTGCCCGCATATCGGGATCCTGAGGAACTGCGTCTGGCAAATCTGCTGGGGTTGCCCTTTCGGCCGTTGCGGCCCTGGCTGCTGCCGGACGGTGCGACGCCAGCAAGACAACTGCCAGGCTTCGAACGGTGACCAGTTGGCCAGGGTTTCTCGGCCAATCTATCCACGGCCCTTCTGGTTATTTTGGCTTCTCGTCTTGGGCTGCCTGTCTCCACGACTCACGTGAGTGTCGGATCTCTGTTTGGGATAGGCATGTTGTGCGGCTCAGCTAATTGACCAGTGATCAGATCCATAGTTTTGTCCTGGGTGGGAACACTCCCGGTGGCGGCGGGCCTGGCGGCCCTGTTCTCCTGGATCTTCGCGCTGGCGCGGCTCGCCATAGGCGCGCCGTATAGCCCGCTTCAGCGGGCTTGCCCGAAGGAGTATTAGGCCAGCCGTTTACGGCTGGTTAAACGAAATTTCCAAAAATGTGAAAGCCCGCTTCCAGCGGGCTTCCTAAACAGCGGCTTTAGGCCCTTCCCATTCGCAAGAAAATCTTCATCCTTCTGTCATCACCCCTCCGAAACGTGCGGCTAAAGCCGTGGTTCGAGAAGCCCGCTGAAGCGGGCTCGACCTTTTTTGAGATTTCCCTTCACCAGCCGTGAACGGCTGGCCTAATAGCCCTTCGGGCAAGCCCGCTGAAGCGGGCTTTAACTCGACCTGTCGTTCAAAAAATGTCCAAACTCCACGCCTCCTACGGCGGGCTTCACCCCGCCAAGCGGGGCTGATGAACATGCTCAACCAGCGGATTGTAGGGAAGAAGAGTACCGTTTTCCCAGTCCTTAATGTATGAGGATTGTTGGGAAGAATCCGACGGACTACTGAAACAAATGAGGCTGGTTAAGGCGGCTCTAGCGAATCCTTATGCAGTAATTGTCGTTGTCCTGGCGATCATCATCCTGGGCATCACGGCCGTGATGCGAATACCCACCGATTTGCTGCCGGCATTCAAGACTCCCGCGGTGCAGATCCTCACTCTCTACCCCGGCATGCCGGCCGATGTCATGGAGCGCGATATCACGACCCGCCTGGAACGCTGGACCGGGCAATCCAACGGCATCGCGCTGCAGGAATCAAAGAGCATGATCGGCGTTAGTGTCGTCAAAGATTACTTTCGCCCCGACATCGATCCCAACACTGCTATGTCCCAGGTTACCTCACTGGCGATGTCAGATCTGTATTACCTCCCGCCGGGGACGATTCCTCCGATGGTGATGCCTTTTGATCCAACGGCCAGCATCCCATTGGCGCTGATTTCTGTCGCCAGCCCGGCCATGGACGAAAAACAGCTCTACGACATCGCGTACTTCGACCTGCGAAATCGGCTGCAGGGAATCTCCGGCGTCATCGCTCCCGCAGTCTACGGCGGGAAGCTGCGGCGCATTCTCGCTTATGTCGACCGGGAAAAACTGGAGGCGCGCAACCTTTCATCGATGGATGTTGTCGACGCCCTGAACCGGTTCAATCTGATGATTCCGACCGGCAACGCCAAGCTGGGCGATCTTGACTACCAGATCAACGCCAATTCGATGGTCGAGAAGGTGGACCAACTGAACGACTTTCCCATCAGGGTCCAAAGAGGCTCTTCAGGACAGACTTCGCCCATTTTCCTGCGGGACGTCGCTCACGCGGAAGATTCCGCTCAAATCCAGACAAATATCGTGCGTGTGAACGGCAAGCGCCAGGTTTACATTCCCATCTACCGCCAGCCTGGCGCCAACACCATCCAGGTCGTTGATGGCGTCAGAGGTACACTGGAACGAATTCTGCAGCGCCTGCCCAAAGGAATCAGTCTGGACGTCGTAATGGACCAGTCCGAGTTTGTGCGCAAGGCAATTCGCAGCCTGGAAGAGGAAGCGGTCGTTGGGACATTGCTCGCGGGACTGATGGTGTTGCTCTTTCTGGGAAGCTTCCGCCCCACACTGGTTGTCCTCTTTACGCTTCCACTCGCCTTCTTGTCGGCGTTCCTGGGTCTGTACTTCAGCGGGGAAAGCATCAATACCATGACGCTGGGCGGACTGGCTCTGGCGGTGGGGTTGCTGATTGACCAGGCGATCGTGGTAACAGAAAACATCGCGCGCCACATGGAAGAAGGAAAGCCGGCTTTCCAGGCGTCTTTGGACGCAACGTCGGAAGTGGCGCGGCCTGTTTTTATCATCACCCTCACGATCATTGTGGTCTTCTTTCCGGTGGTTTTTCTTACAGGCATCGGAAGGTTTCTGTTTACTCCACTCGCCATCAGTGTGGCATTCGCGATGCTTGCCTCCTACATCCTGGCGATGACGGCTGTGCCCTCGTACTGCGGGCGTTTTTTGAAGAGCGGCGGTCCGGGTTCCGCCAAGCTTGAGCGTGCCTTCGTCAAAACCCGAGATACTTACAGCAAGCTCCTGAACCGGTGCTTCCGATCCGGCAAGCTGGTTCTTGTTGTTGCGTTACTGGTCTTTGTGGGCTCTGTAGCTCTGGTTCCCTGGATTGGCATGGAGCTTTTTCCTCAAGTGGACGCAGGACAGATCATTATTCAAGTTCGCGCTCCTTCTGGAACGCGAGTGGAGCTGACCGAAGAGCTGGTCAAACAGGTTGAAGCGAAAATAAAGGGCCTGATCCCGGAACAGGAAATTCGGGTGTTAATCTCCAACATCGGAGTCCTCTACGATTGGCCGGCCGCCTACACTCCCAATTCGGGCCCGCATGATGCTTTCGTGAATGTCCAGCTTTCCGAAAAGAGGCGGCAAACCGCGCTGCGGTACACTTCGCTGTTGCGAGAGCAGTTGCCTCCGGCTTTTCCCGGCACCGAGTTCTCATTCAACACGGGCGGAGTGCTCACGGCTGCCTTAAACTTCGGCCTCCCTTCACCGCTCAATATCCAAATCGAAGGAAATGATTTGCAAGTCGCCTACGGGCTGGCCGAGCAGATCCGAGACTACACCCGATCCATTCCCGGCGCCGTCGATGTCCGAATCCAGCAGCGGCTGGATTATCCGCAGATCGGACTGCAAGTCGACCGCATCAAAGCTGCGAATCTCGGGCTGACGCAGGAAGACGTAGTCAAGAACGTGGTGACGGCGCTCAATTCCAGCGTTAACTTCAAACCGTCCTTCTGGATCGATCAACGCAATGGAAATCATTATTTCCTTGGCGCCCAGTATCCTGAGAAAGACATCGCTACGCTCGATACTCTCAAGGACATTCCCATCACCAGCCCTTCCCAATCCACCTCAATACCCTTGCGAACACTCGCCTCGTTTGAGCGCACTACCGCGCCGGCGGAGATCAACCATAGAAACATCACGCGCGTAGTCGATATTTACGCCAACGTCTCGGGTCGCGACCTCGGTGCTGTCGCTCACGGGATTCAGAATTTTTTGGACAATCAGAAAGTCCCTTCCGGATATTTCGTCCACATGAGAGGAGAATTTGCCAGCCTGATGGAGTCTTTTCAGAACCTGGGTTTCGGCCTGTCGCTGGCAATTGGCCTGGTGTATTTGGTCATGGTTATCCAGTTTCGTTCTTTCGTTGATCCGCTGATTGTGATGACTTCCGTCCCGCTGGGAATCGTTGGAACCATCTGGATGTTCCTGCTCACTCGTACCTACCTGAGTATTCCAGCGCTGATGGGGATCATTATGACCGTCGGCATTGGCGTCTCGTTCAGCGTGCTACTTATTGACTTTGCCGACGCACAGCGACGCGCGGGGAAGAGCGCCCGCGAGGCAATGGATATTGCGGCCGCGGTGCGATTCAGACCGATCGTGATGACCTCGGTCTCCGCCGTTCTGGGCCTGACTCCCATGGCCGTGGCTGGGGGAGCAAACATCCCGCTGGCGCGCGCCGTGATCGGCGGAGTGCTGGCTTCGCTTGTGGTGAAGCTGTTTATTGTTCCGCTGCTGTACGTGATGTTTAAAGGAGAGGGCAGTCGATAGTGGATGAATCTGCGACCGAAGCAAGGGCCGATCACGTCCACGGCCACGTGCACGAGCACGTTAACGTCCACGACAACGTTCATGAAATCACTGGTTTTTCGGAATTTTTCTATGATTGCGGACAATCAACAACAAGCTACCAGTACTCGGTTGCTAGTGGGAAGCTAGGTCACGGTTTATTGGTTGCAGTTGGCTCATCGAGCTGCCTGACAGGTCGAGTCGACCCCAGGCGCTGCAGGGTATATTGTTCGCAATATTCGTCAACGTGGACGTGGACGTGGTCGTGCACGTGGACGTGGCCGTAGACGGCTTTTGCTTTGGTTGTGAGCCTTGCCACTATAGGCACGTGCTCGCGGATGTAGACGGTTTTAGCCGCGGGAGATATGCAATGACGACGAAGAATTTGTGGATGATGCCGGCTCTTGTCACGGTGTTAGGTTTAGGCGCTATTGTCGGTATCCGGGCTCTGGCCTTCAAGGAGCTTTCTCCGGAGCCCGCCAGAGAAGACCATTCTGCCATTCCTGTCGAAGTAATCAAGCCTGAGCGAAAAACCATTCAACACTCCCTGGTCATCCCCGGCAGTTTTTCCGCATTTGAAGAGGCCACATTGTTTGCCAAGGTTTCCGGCTACCTGAGGTCCATTTCAGTTGATATCGGCGACGCTGTACGCAGGGGCCAGCTGGTCGCTGTACTTGATGTTCCGGAAATATCTGCTGAATATCAGAGCACGAAAGCCGAAGTGGTCAAGGCCCAAGCGGCACTAAAGAAGACGGAGTCCGAGGTGGCCCGGAGCAAGGCCGACTTGCAACTGAAGCAAGTCACCTTCGAGAGGCTCACCGAAGCTCACAAGATGCAGCCGGGAGCCATTGCGCTGCAGGAGCTGGACACCTTGCGCGCCCAGAGTGAAATGGCCGCGGCCGCCGTCAAAGTAGCAGAGGATGAAGTGCAGGTGGCCAAAGCCCAGATGCAAGCCGCGCAAGCTAACGCCGATCGCATCGCCAAGATGATGGAGTATGCGCGGATTGCGGCGCCCTTTTCAGGAATCATCACGCGCCGCTACGTGCACCCTGGAGCGCTCATTCCGCAGGGCACTGCCGGATCTCAGTCGCAGCCCATTGTGACGGTGGCCCGTATCGACGTGCTCCGCTTTTTCTGTGAGATTCCGGAGCGCGAAGTCCCCCTTGTGACTTCCAGGACACGTGCCGCGATTCGCCTGGACGCGCTTCCCAAGCAAAACATCGTGGGCAAGATCACCCGCATTTCGGGCTCGCTCAATCCCAGCAGTCGAACGATGCTGGTGGAGATGGACCTGCCCAACCCTTACGGAATTCTCAAACCCGGAATGTATGGAAATGCCGAACTCACACTGCAATCCCGGCCGGACGCTCTAGTGGTTCCCGCGGCTGCGGTCGTTGTGGAATCGGGAAAGACCTACGTGCTTCGAGTCGTAAGAGGAAAGGTTGAGAAGGTGAATTTCCGCGCCGGCGCAGACGACGGAACCCAGGTGGAAGTTCTCGACGGACTGCAGCCATTCGATTCCATCATTGTCGGAGGTAAAAACCTGGTACACCCAGGCGATGTAGTCGTACCACATTTGAAAGGAGGGGCGGGTGCGAAGTCTTAAGGCCGCGCCGATTAGTGTAGACGCCGAACGCCTCTCATGGAGGTTGGGCATTTTGTAGAGATGCGATGGGTCGCGTCGGACGCCGAAGGCGTCTTAGCCCGCGACGCGGGCGGCCAGCGTGTAGCCCCCGGCGCAGCGAAGCGGAGCCGGGGGTTAAGAGGGGTTTTTGAGACGGAGCCCGCAAGGCGGGCGACAGCGACTAGCTTAATTGGAGTCCGGCTTGAAATCGGTGTGATATGCCCAAGGAAGCGCCTTCTTCTGGATCAGATGGCATGGTTCTATCAGATGGCATGGCTCTAAATGTGGTAAATACGATGCGATACAGGATTTTCCGCTGTCGCCCGCTTTGCGGGCTCTCCGGGCGAACCCCACTTAACCCCCGGCTCCGCTTCGCTGCGCCGGGGGCTACACGCTGGGCGCCCGCTCCGCGGGCTTTAACTCGACCTGTCGTTTCAAAAGCACAACGGACACCAAGAGCAAACAGTTTTCCAACTGTCGGCGCCCTTGGTATCGTCTTGCCTGTGATGGTTGCTCTCTTCACGGTCAACGCTTCAGGCCAGACACAAACTGAACTTTCCTTAGATCAGGCGATCCAGCGAGCCCTGCAGAATCATCCCATCATTCAAATCCGAAAAGCGCACATCGACACTCTGGCTGCGGAAATAACACAGGCGCGTTCTGCTCGCTTTCCGCAAATCACGGCCGCCGCACAGGGGAAGCTGGGGCTTTCCGGTACTACCGGTGGACTGGGGCTGCAGGGACTGGTGGCTTCCCCCTTTTACAAAAACGTGGCTGCACGAGAGCAACTGGCGCTGGCCAAAAGCGAGCGCTATCCGAGACTGGCGGGAATCTGGAGTGGGGGTTTGCGCGCTTTGCTGAATATTCGCTGAGTCAACTGATGGTCGGCGCTCTCGGTTTCGGATTTCCCATTTTTACCGGAAGGCGACTGGAAGCCGGCATCCAGGAACGGGAAGATTCTGTCAAAATGTTGGAGGCGGAACTGGAAAACTTGAAACAATCCGTACGCCAGGAGATATTCCAGGCTGTCTCCGACATGGCGCGCTATCAAGCGATCCTACCGTCGCTTCAGCAACAGGTGGACGTGTCCCGTGAGTCTCTGGCTCTGGCCAATGCCCGTTACCAGTCCGGACTGGGATCGTTGCTGGATGTGCTCACGGCGGAAACTAACTACGCGGAAGCCCAGGTGCGCCGCATCGAAACGATGTACGATTACAAGGGCGCCGAGTTCCGGCTGCAGTGTAGCCAGGGGACAGGGAGCAAGAAACTGTGAAGAAATTCACCGCGAAGGAGGCAGCGTCAGAGCCCGGAGCGTCAGCGACGGGTCCTGCCAGAATTAGTCGGCGATCCAAACCTTCGTCTGGCAGACGTTGTTACTTTGGCGGGACCCGTCGCTTACGCTCCGGGCTCTGACGCTGGCGGCGTTTTGCGACAGAAACTAGCTCGGTTTGAGGGGCGAGGCACGCCTATTAGCTTTGCGGCCTTCGCGTCTTCGCGGTGAATTTTTTTCTGACGTTCTGTAGAACAGCGATGCGAGGACTCTTCAAAAGGATCAAGAGTGGCGTTTCCGATTCAGGAGAGATCTACGAAGAGCTGCTCCTTGCCAATCTCGAGGCGCTCTATGCGTTCGCGCTCAGGCTGACCCGCAATCCGCACGCGGCTGAAGATCTGGTGCAGGAGGCCGCTCTGAAGGCTTTCAAGGCTTTCGGAAAACTGCGCGAGAAACAACGTTTCAAAGGCTGGATCTTTCAGATCCTGCGCAACTCGTTTCTGGATCAACATACCGCTCGCCCTGCAGAATCACTCGAGGATCTAGACGAGAGCGACTTGGTTGAAGATGGAGCGACCCTGCTCGTTGAGCGGCTGCTTAATGACGAGATCGGCAAAGCTCTCGACGAACTGCCGGTCGATTACCGTACCGTTGTGTGGCTTTCCGATGTCGAAGGATTTGCGCAAAGAGAAATCTCCGAGATACTGGGCTGCCCGATGGGAACCGTCGGCTCAAGGCTTTATCGGGGCCGGGCGCTGCTGCGCCGAAAATTAATTGGATCGGGGACGCATCGAAGCCAAGCGAGGAAATCATGAATTGCCAAGAGGCCCGTGAAGTCCTGGCGCACGATTTCCCGTCGGCGGCCCATGAACAACAATTACAGGCCCACTCGCATATCCGTAGCTGCGGGCGCTGTCAATCCCGCCTTCGCGAAGATACAGAGTTAAGGAATCACCTGAAAGGCCTGGTCCGCGAAAAACTGAGTACTGAGTTCAAGGAGAAACTCTTTACAGAAATCTCCAAACTTCGGTGGCAGAAGGCAGCACGTGAACGCCGCATCCAGTTTCGCCTCGCCGCCGCCGCAATGATAATAGCCGTACTGCTGGCCGCTGGCGCCGTCTGGTACATGCACCGCTCGCCGTCAAATCTGATCGATTACCTGGTCGAGGATCATCAGGAGAATCTACCCGGTCGATTCATGATGACTTCTTCGTCGCCGGCCGACATTGAAAGATGGTTTGACGGCAAGCTGGATTTCCCAGTGCATGTCCATTCGGTTCACGGGGCAGAACTTGTGGGGGCGCGCCTTTGCCGGGTGGAGAACACGCGGGCAGCCTTGGTCTTTTATCGCTGCCATTCTCGCTTGATTTCATGGTTTATCTTCCATCAGAAAGTGCCTCCCTCCCACAGCGATACTGCTCCCCAGACTTCGTCCGCCCGCGGCTACAGCGTGATTCAGTGGAACGAGAAGGGTCTAACGCACGCGGTTGTTTCCGATTTGGAGTCTGGTGAACTTTTGGAAATGCTATCGCTGAAATAGTTCGGTCAATATTCGAAGTGTCATCGATCTCTGCACAATCGCCTTAGCAGTTAATTACATTACCTGCCGGCCACGCCTCAACTTGCAATTACGCCTTCAATCAGGCAATGCCGCTTTCGGTTGCGTTCCCGCGCCGATTGCGCCGTTGACGATCGCCTGCGCCTCTTCCAAAATGCGGCGCAGATGATCCTCTCCGCGAAAGCTCTCCGCGTAGATCTTGTAGATATCCTCGGTCCCCGAAGGACGCGCGGCGAACCATCCGCTCTCAGCGATCACTTTCAGCCCGCCGATGGAAGCGCCATCCCCGGGCGCATGGGTAAGGATGTTTTGTATTTTTTCGCCGGCCAGATCCGTAGATCGAACCTGCTGCTGCGAGAGCTTGCCCAGCATCTCTTTTTGCTCCGGCGTGGCGGGCGCGTCAACCCGGTCGTAAGCAGGCTCACCGAATTCGCGCGTCAGTTCCCGGTAGACCTCTCCAGGATCGCGGCCCATCCGCGCGGTGATCTCCGCCGAGAGCAGAGCCAAGGCGATTCCATCTTTATCCGTCGTCCAGACTCGGCCATCAAGACGTAACAGGGATGCGCCCGCGCTTTCTTCGCAGCCAAACCCGAGCGACCCATCGAGCAGACCATCGACGAAATACTTGAAGCCTACGGGCACCTCATATAGCTTTCGGTCAAGCTTAGCCGTGACGCGGTCAATCATTTGGCTGCTCACCACGGTCTTGCCTACCGCCGCCTCTTTGCGCCATTGAGGGCGGTGCGCAAAGAGGTAGTAGACCGCCGCTGAAAGATAGTGATTGGGCGGAAGCAAACCCGCGCTTCTGGTCACGATCCCGTGCCGATCATGGTCCGTATCGCACGCGAAGGCGATGTCGAAGCGGTCTTTCAGTCCAATCAGACTCTGCATCGCATAAGCCGACGAGGGGTCCATGCGAACCCGGCCATCCCAATCAACCGTCATAAAGCGGAACGTTGGGTCAACGACGTCGTTGACGACCGCCAGGTCCAAGCCGTAGCGCTCGGCGATCGGTCCCCAATAATGAACCCCTGCGCCGCCGAGCGGATCCACACCCAGGCTGATCTTCGCGCCGCGAATCGCATCCATGTCGATCACACTGCCGAGATCGCTCACGTAGGCATTGAGGTAATCGTGCCGGTGAGTGGTGGAAGCGTGGAGAGCGTTTTCGTAAGGAATTCTTTTTACGCCTTGCAAATCTCTTTTGAGAAACTCATTGGCCTTGGTTTGGACCCAGTCGGTTATAGCGGTTTCGGCCGGTCCTCCGTTTGGCGGGTTATATTTGAAGCCGCCGTCTTCGGGCGGGTTATGCGAGGGTGTGATCACGATGCCGTCGGCAAGCCCCGACCTTCGCCCGCGATTGAAAGAGAGAATCGCATGCGAGATGGCCGGCGTCGGAGTGTATTCATCGTTCTGGGCGATCATGACTTCCACTCCGTTTGCCGCCAGCACCTCAAGCGCGCTTGCAAATGCGGGCAGGGAAAGCGCATGCGTGTCGATGCCGAGGAACAACGGGCCGTCTATCTGCTGCCGTCGGCGGTAGAGGCAAATGGCCTGACTGACGGCGAGAATATGCCGCTCGTTGAAAGTCTTTCGCAGTGCGGAACCACGGTGCCCCGAAGTACCAAAGACCACCTGTTGCTCCAGTACAGAAGGATCAGGCACTTCGGCATAGTAGGCCGTGACCAGTCTGGGCACATCGACGAGCATCGGTAGTTGTACGGGCTTGCCGGCCAAGGGACTCACTCTCATCTGCGTTCGGTCAATATTCGAAGAGTCACACTATTAAGGATACGTCGAAAAGTGGATGCGGTGAGCGGTTGTGAAAAAATACTGAGCCGCGCGCGTAAGCAGAACTGAGAGGCCATCAAATTGATTTTTTCACAGCTTCTTAACCGCCGGTGCATTGGGCACTATTTTTTTCGAATCATCTTCACTAGCAAGACAATAAGCAAGACCAGCACGATCACTCCTAGAAGCCAGTACAGCCACATTGCCCCCATCATTCCACCCATCTGTGCAATCATGTTGTCCTCGGGTTTAAGGTATGGATATAAGCCCAGCTTGTCAGACTATCATCGTGACTGTATGAAGAGAACCTTAAGTGCACTGATCCCGATGAGCTTTCTGCTTCTACTGTCCCGCCAGAGTCAGAGCCCGGAGCGTCAGACTCTGTGAAAA
>DASYPF010000346.1:0-10301 GCA_036006905.1 Acidobacteriota bacterium | reverse complement strand
CCGCAACCAAAGCGTCACTGGTCATCAGTCATCGGTCATCGGAAAAAACTTGGTCAAAAAAACCAGAAGTTGACAAGTTGTTACACAAAGAGCGTGAAAGAAAGAAAATGAGATTAAGCCGCAGAGGATTTGTAAAGTTTTCGGCTGGATCGGCCGCTGGATTGGGGCTTTCCGGACTCACCCTAAAAGCTTTGAGCGACTTCAGTGCGAACACGACCGAAGAGCTCTATCCGCCTGCAGGACCCGAGTCATTTGTCAACTCAATTTGCCAACTCTGCCCCGGCGGCTGCGGAGTCACAGTGCGAAAAATCGGGTCGCGCGCGGTTCGGGTTGTGGGAAACAAGAGTAGCCCGGTAAATAGCGGCGGCTTGTGCCCCATTGGGGTCGCTTCTCTGCAATACCTGTACCATCCCGAACGCTTAAAGTCACCGCTCAAAAAGCAGGGCGATTCCTGGATCAAAATATCCTGGGAGCAGGCAATCGAGGAAATCGCGTCGAGACTACGCTCTTTGGCACAACATGGAGAGTCTGAACGCCTGACCGTGCTCGCGCATCCATTGAAAGGAGTGTTGAAACAATCCGTATCGGCGCTCCTTAAGGGGCTTGGTTCAAGGAACCTGATTGAACTGTCCGGGCGGAATGGCGGCACTGAAGTAGCGGCGCGTCTCATGCAAGGGATCAGTGAACCCCTGGCTTATGACCTGTCGAGCACTAATTACGTTCTCAGCATGGGCTGTGAAGTCCTGGAAGGCTGGATGTCTCCAGTTTGGGACATGAAAGGCTTCTCGCAATTTCGCGGCAAACGCCCGCGCGGACGGTTGATCTATGCCGGGCCTCGCCGGTCAGTGACCGCTGCGAAAGCCGACAGTTGGATTCGCCTTCGACCCGCCAGCGAAGGCGCCTTCGCCCTGGGCATTGCGTATGTGTTGATCTCCGAGCGGCTGTATGACTTCGAATTTGTTCACTCGCGATGCTCTGGTTTCGAAGACTGGCGCGACGCCGAAGGCAAGTCGCATACAGGGTTTCGCAACCGCGTCCTTGAGGCTTACCCCCTAAACCGAGTATCGGAGTTGACCGGCGTTGCTTCGGAACAAATCCTGCGGGTGGCGCGCGAATTTGGATCGACGCGTCCCGCTCTGGCACTGGCGGGTACCGATGAATCAGTTACGCCGAATTCGGTCATGAATGCGCTGTGCATCCACACCTTGAATGCGCTGGTGGGGAGCCTTGACCGAAAAGGCGGCGTGCTGGCACAGTACCCCGGGCTGCTTGATCTGCCAACGAAATCAGCAAGTGAGGATGTCCCTCCGTTGCTGGATGATTTCAAGGAAAAGCTCCGCTTTGGTGAAGATCCGCTGCAGGTTTTCGAACAGGTGTTGCACCGACGCAAACACTATCTCCCTTCTGCAGTCTTGTTGTTGGAAACAGATCCCATATTTGATTCTTACGACCCGGAAAATTTCACCACGTCTCTCCGGCAGGTTCCCCTGATCATCAGCATCTCTTCATTTATGAACGCAACCTCCCAGTTGGCTGACTACATCCTGCCCGCGGCGACTTTTCTGGAGTCGTTCGTCGAACAGTCTGCTCCACCCGGCGTTCCCTTCTTCTATGAAGGACTCTCGCAACCTGTAGTTGAACCCATCGGTGAGAGTCGACCCAGCGGGGATATCTTCTTGGCTCTGGCGCGAAAGCTGGAAATAACAATGCCGGAAGGTGATTACGGATCGCTGGTGAAAAAACGTTTGGCGCAGCTTTACGAGTTCAAGCGGGGAGCGGTTGCGGGAACAGTCTTTGATCAGCTCTGGCAACAACTGATGGAACAGTCCGGATGGTGGGCTCCAACTTACGAGAGTCCTGATCAACTGCTCCAACAAATGGCGGCCAAGGGAGGCTGGTGGGATTCGTCTTACCGATACGAAGACTGGGAGAGAACGCTGCGCACTCCTTCGGGGAAATTCCAATTCTATCTGCCGGAAGTTGAGGCTCTGCGGGATTCATACTGTGTGCCGGGCGACTCCTTCTACTTCCCACACTTCGAACCGTCCGCAGAGCAAGCCACGACTGCGGAATACCCGTTTCGGGTCATCTTTTTTGATCCATTAGCTGCCATCTCGCGACAGGCGATGCTTCCCCTTGTGCGTGAAATGGCCGGCGGACACATTCAAAACAACGTGGGTGTCTGGGTCGAACTCGGGCGAAAAGATGCGGGCCGCCTCGGAATAAGGAGCGGCGATGTAGTTTGGGTGGAATCGCCGAGGAATAAAATCAGAGCCTTCGCACGCATCAGCACCTCCACTGCGGCCGGCTTTGTGAACATTCCACGAGGAGTGGCAGCAGGAAGCACTGATCCCTGGACTGCCTCGTTGGCTCCTACAGCATCGATCCTGGCTAGCGGAGCCAAGACTGAGCCGGTGGCCCAGTGGGCGGAAACGAGGGTTAGAATCACCCGTGCCTGATGCACAAAAGAGGCTCTAACTTATGCCGCGATGGGGAATGGTCATTGATCTAGACAAATGCACCGCCTGCCAAGCCTGCGTTGTCGCCTGCAAACTGGAGAACAACGTCCCTGCACAATCTGCGGACAATGCTCTGAAGAACCGAACTAGCTCTTGGATCAAGTTGATACCGTTTCATGAGGAAAGCTCGAAGGAAAGAGAGAATGAAGATGTGAAGTTTATGCCTCTACCCTGCATGCACTGTGACAACCCTCCGTGCATCAAGGTTTGCCCAGTCGATGCCACTAATATCTCGGCTGAAGGCATTGTCCGGCAGATTTACCCGCGCTGTATCGGCTGTCGTTATTGCACCAACGCCTGTCCTTACGGAGTTCGCTACTTCAACTGGTCAACTCCACAGTGGCCAAAGGAGGCGCAGAGTTACCTCAATCCAGATGTCTCGGTCCGTCCCAAGGGTGTAGTGGAGAAGTGCACTTTTTGTCACCACCGTTTGCAGGAAGCCAAGGAAAAAGCCAGGCTCGAACAACGTCAGTTGCGCCCGGACGATTACGTGCCCGCGTGCGTGGAAATCTGCCCGGCGCGCGCTATGTCCTTCGGAGACCTGGACGACCCGACAGCGGAAGTCTCTCAGCTTTCTAAGAGCCCACGTGCCTTCCGACTTCTGGAGGAACTGGGAACAGAACCAAAGGTCACTTACCTTAAGGAGGGAGAGTGATTTCATCTACCGCCACTCGACCGAGACCGGCAATAAGTGTGAATCGGCTCCTTCCACTTTTGGCAGTGTTGTTATTCCTGTGGTGTTCCTCCCCGACTTTGGCCCAGTCAAAAGGGAAAGACTCACTGGAAGGGAATGCGGTTCACGGTCGCCAGCTTTTCGTTTCCAAGGGGTGCATTGAGTGCCACTCAATCCGGGGCGTCGGCGGAGTCGTTGGCCCTGACCTGGGCTTGAAAGTATTTAACAAGAGCGTGTACGAAATTGCCGGTATTCTCTGGAATCACTCTCCGTTCATGAGTCGGAAAATGACTCAGATGGGGATTCGACGCCCGCAGTTCAACCCTGCTGAGATGCTCGATCTGATCTCCTTCCTCTACTTCCTCAACTACTTCGATCCACCGGGAGACGTTCGAGTGGGGCGTCAGTTATGGGTGGAAAAACGGTGTGCTGATTGCCATTCCAGCGAAGGCCGGGCAAAAAACGTGGGCCCACCGCTGGAACGGATGCAAAGCCCCCCTGCTTCTGTTTTTCTTGCTCAAAGCATGTGGAATCACGGCGCAGCGATGTTGGGACTGTTCCGACGTTTGAAAGTGGAACCGCCGACCTTTCACGGCACCGAGATGGTCGATCTGGCCGCTCACATTCGCCAGGTGAACCGCAATTTTCGCAAACAGCTTTTCAATCTAGGAGATCCGCGCGAGGGCGAAAAGCTCTTCCGATCGAAAGGGTGTGCTTCCTGTCACGCTTCAGCGGCCAATCAAAACCGCCGCGCTCCTGACTTGAGTGGACCGGAGTTTCAGGCTAGCGTCAGCCAAATTACGGGTGAGATGTGGAATCATCTGCCCCGCATGTATGACCGGATGATTGAGAAACGCCTCCCTTTTCCTACTTTCTCAGGCGAAGAAATGAACCACCTTATTTCGTATCTCTATTCTCTCGCTTATGTGGGCAAACCAGGAGATGCTCAAAAAGGATCTATCGTCTTCCGAGAGAAGCGGTGCGTATTTTGTCACGGTGAGCCCGGAAAAAACCAACAGCGCCTCGGGCCGGACTTGGCGACGGTCCAACTGAATTCCCCACTTGGAGTTCTGCCCACGATGTGGAATCATGCGCTGGAGATGGAAAGCCGGATGCGGGAAAACAAACTAGCTTGGCCGCGCTTTGAAGGCGCCGAGATGGCTGACCTTCAAGCTTATCTGAAATCGGCGCGGCAGCGAGCCAGCCGGCCCTGAGTTGCCATGAAGTCACGACGACACGAAGCCAGTTGAGGGACAAAGGGATTGAGAACGCTTAATGCTTAATTAACTTCGAGTCATCGTGCCTTCGTGGCAGGTACATCTGACTCGCGGTTGTTGAGCGCCTCGGCTGAGTTCTAAAAACCGCGACCCAGTTTAGGGAGAGTTCCACGAGCACTCGACATCGGGACCCCCCAGACCCGAACCCTATTTATGTTCGAGTCGGCCCAGGGTATATCCGAAGATGCAGAAGACCAGTGCGCCCATGGCGTAGACAGCGGCGACCATGGTCAGTTCCTTAACCGTCGGCATGTAACTCACTTCTCCTCTCAGCGGATCGAACCGCATCAAAGATGGGAGCAGAATATTGACTCGCTCGGCCAGGACTCCAACGACGGCCAAGAAGGAAGCAGTTTGAATGGACCACTGTGAGCGACCGTAGAAACCCAACAGCAAGAACGGAATGGCTATCCCCACCAGCACATCGAACCAAAGGAATCTTGAGAACCGCCCCCAGATAATTTCTTGCATTACTCTTTGGTGGCTCAGGCCGCCGGTGTAGCTGATGGTGATGAATTCACTGAACAGAAAGTAAATCAGGACTGGAAGCAGGAAAAAGAGATATCGCCCCAAAGTTTCTGTAACATCGTTTGGCAGAGGAACCGCAAAGAAACGTCGCACTGCTCCCGCTCCCAGAATTACCACTCCGATACCTGAAACTAATGCCGAGACAATAAACAAAGGCGCCAGGATCGCGGTATTCCATCCGGGCTGGCCTTTAGCCAGGCCGAGAATCCATGCAGTGACCGAGTGCAGCGCCAGGGCGACCGGTATGGAGACATAAGATAAGCGCTGCAACAGACGTTCATTCCGCTGGTGCACCGATTCAGTTTGCTCACCGGCTATCCAGCTTAAGAATCGGCCCAGCTCGTAAGGGTGCGCCATGCTCGTAGAGACGCCCCGCGGGGTCGTCTCTACATGCCGAGACAACCGCTGTAGATCCGAGCGCAAGCTGCACCAGAGCAATGCCAAGCATAGAATCAAATAAATGTTGATGACGGTGACGTCCCAAACAAGGGGAGAACGTGGATTCGCATGCAGAAGAACAAAGAAAGCCCTGTCGGGCCGACCCATGTCCAAAATGATGCAAGCAGCAGCCATCACGAGAAAACTCAGGGACAGAATTTCGGCGATTAGCGCCACGGGCTTTAACTTTTCGATGCGGAAGGCATGGACCAGTGCCGATACAGAAATACCCCCAGCGCTTAGGCCCACACAAAAAATAAAATTCACAATATAGATCCCCCAGGTGACTTGAGAATTCAAGCCAGTGACAACCAGACCTGTCTTTAACTGTCCCACGTAATAGATCAGGCCTACCACTACGACGAGAACCAACAGCAGGAAAATGAACTTGGGAAAGGGCCGATTACTAGACCGCCCTTCAGGCCATGACATTCTCATACCCGGCATCTCAACGCTTGTGACATATTCCTCCTCTCACCTTTTCAACCAGTCGTGTTTGACAACCCCGGCATGATGCAAATGGAAAGCCACAAATGAACCAGTTAACTTTCCGTGTTTTCAACAACTTTGGCGAAACAGCGGCGCGAGCGCTCTGTGTGTGGGGCAGAAGACGGCAGCAATGGGGTTTTTGCCCCACTCAGCCGGCGAGCAAGCCATCGAGGAAATTCAAATCGAAGGCGGGATTATCAGACACCGATTCTGATCGCTTGACGGGCGCGGCTCTGATTTCTTCTCACCTGCCGGAAAGGGCAGGCCAGGCAGCTTTCGATGATTTTCAAACCATACGGAGAGCGCACGCGATTTTCGTATAACCACTTCCATGGAATTCCGCATTCCACAATTGACCAATCCTCAATATAGGATCGTAAATGTCCCATCAGGCCGAGCTACTACGGTCGCCAGACTCCACATCGGCACTCCTTCGGCCTGACCTTGTTCCCCTTCGGGTTTGCCGTCGCGGTCAAATACCTGCCAGGCAAGCGAACCTCCCTTTTTCCATCCGGTGCCTTCCGTCCAGACAAGAATCGTTTCGCCTCTGTCGTTGCCGGCAATCGCCGGATGTTTGCGCCGGCCGCCCATTCCAGGCGCAACGATTGGATGTGACACGCCGAGAGTGCGCTTCTCAATGCGAGCATAATAAACTTGTCCTTCGGTTTCCCACGCGGCCAGCACGGCATCGCCCGACTCTGAAAGCGCTGCGGTGCTCATCGGGCACGCGTTGAGCTCCCAGCGCTGCATGAGGCGGCTTTGAAAACTTTTGCCTTGATCCCGCGACGTAAGCAGATACATGTCACGATGCACCTTTTCCGTGGCCGCCCTGTAAAGAAAAAAAAGATCTGCACGCCGGCTTGGCTGCCGGGCGGCATAGGCGCGCATTCCACAGCAGCCACAAGCACCAGTGGGCACAGGATTGGCCTGCGTTTCCCGCGAGAATGTCTGCCCTTCATCCGTTGAACGGGCCATCCAGACTCTTCGATCATCTTCGCCCTTACGATCGCCCGTAGCGTGCCAGACAACGTACACGTTTCCGGAACTGTCGGCAGCAAGCGAACCGCCCCCATCCAGGCCGGCGGCAAAATGAAGCACGTTGCGCTGCGGTTCGAAAGCCATCCCCTCGCGGTTCAAGCGCGTGTACAGCATCGGTGTGCTCCCGGAAGGTCCGCGCGGCTGGGCTGCCTGTGATCCCATCCAGGCGATATGTACTCGACCGGCTCTCCCCAATGCGATATGAGCGCCACGCACCGTGCCGACGGCGATGGCGCTGCCAGAACGGCTGTTGACTTGAAGAGGCCTGGAGAAACCGTCGCCTGCAACACTGCGAACATAGTAGAGATCGCCAGCCAATGGATCGCCGCTGAAGTAAACAAGATGAATCGTGCCCGCCTCATCCACAGCAGCCTGCGGCTGAATGCCTCCATTCGGTGCTCTCAGAACAGTGACTTTCGCGCTTTCTACGGCGCCGTTGGAGAATGTGGCGGTGCGAGATGTTCTGTTGTGATCCGGTCTGACCGGTTGAACAACGAAAAATACCGCAATTGCCAAGACGACCCCGGCCGTAAGGCTATGCCGCCTCCCATTCGCGAATCGTACGTACAATTTCAAGGGCATTCCCTTCCGCTTGAGCCAGCTCGCACTGAAGAAACCGGCTGCAGCGCCTCTCGAACTCAATCAGCACAGCCCAAAGTCGAACACCTTATTTTAGCAGCGTGCTGAAAAACTTACAGCGAAAGCGCGAAAGACGCGAGGGGTACGAATGACTGATGACCAATAACGCCTTGGTTGCGTCTGCTGGCTGCTTTGCGTCCTTCGCGCCTTCGCGGTAAAGTTTTTCAGCACCTTCCCTAGAGGTCCACTTTCCGCAGTCTCAGCGCATTCCCGATGACCGACACGGAACTAAAAGTCATCGCGGCGCTGGCGATGATGGGACTCAGAAGCAGCCCGAAAAATGGATAGAGGACGCCTGCCGCAATGGGAACGCCGAGACTGTTGTAGACGAAAGCGAAAAAGAGATTCTGGCGAATATTGCGCATGGTTGCGCGGCTGAGTTTTCGGGCCCGGGCTATGCCCCGCAGGTCTCCCTTGACCAACGTGACACCGGCGCTTTCCATGGCAACATCTGTACCCGTCCCCATTGCAATGCCCACGTCAGCCTGCGCCAGTGCGGGAGCATCGTTAATTCCGTCGCCCGCCATTGCGACTGTCCGCCCTTCCGCCTGCAGCCGCTTTACGAATTCACCTTTCTGCTCGGGCAATACTTCCGCTTGCACCAGGTCTATTCCCAATTTGCGCGCTACAGCGTCTGCCGTTGTGCGGCTGTCTCCGGTGAGCATAACGATTTGTATCTTCTCTTCATGCAGCAGTTGAATCGCTTCAAGAGTCGAAGCCTTAATGGGATCGGCGACTCCGAGCAAACCGGAAGGTTGTCCGTCTACCGCCACCAGCATTACTGTTTGGCCTTCTTCCCTCAGTTCCTCAGCGCGGTCTAACAACTTACCGAGATCGATTTCAAGTGCTTCGAACAGATGGCGGTTCCCCAGCGCCACTGAGCGGTTCTCGACTCTTCCAGTAACACCTTTGCCCGTGAGAGAACGGAACTCATCAGGTTTTGCCAACTGCAATTTTCGCTCCTGAGCGCCGGCTACAATTGCCGCCGCCAGCGGGTGCTCGCTTCCCTGTTCAAGACTGGCAGCCAGACGAAGCAGGTTGGAATCGTCGAGCGAAGGCAGAGCTTGAAGCGACATCAAACGAGGTTTTCCCTCAGTCAGCGTGCCGGTCTTGTCGATGACCAACGTGTCAACTTTCTCCAGAATCTCCAGCGCTTCGGCGTTCTTGATTAGTACGCCGGCAGTGGCTCCGCGGCCTGCTCCTACCATGATTGACATGGGGGTGGCCAGGCCCAGCGCGCACGGACATGCGATGATCAGCACCGCCACAGCGTTTACCAACGCGTGAGCCATTCGTGGCTGCGGGCCAAAAATCCCCCAGGCGATGAAGCTGATCACGGCTGCTGCCAGCACCGCCGGAACGAAGTAAGCAGACACGGTGTCGGCCAATCGTTGAATTGGAGCGCGGCTGCGCTGGGCTTCGCTCACCATGCGGACGATATGAGCCAGCAAAGAATCGGCGCCCACGCGCTCGGCTCGCATGATCAACGTGCCGGCGCCATTGACGGTTCCGCCAATCAAGCGGCTTCCCGCAGTCTTCTCAACCGGAATGGATTCGCCAGTTACCATAGATTCATCTACCGAGCTTGCTCCCTCGACAACGGCACCGTCCACGGGCACTTTTTCACCCGGTCTTATCCGGAGCCGATCACCGGGTTTCACATGTCCCAGCGGAATGTTCTCTTCCACACCATCGTCGCGCACGATCCGTGTGGTTTTCGGGGCGAGACCGAGAAGGGCTTTAATAGCGCTGGACGTCTGGCTGCGCGCACGCAGCTCGAGCACCTGACCGAGCAGTACCAGAGTCGTTATCGTGGCGGCTACTTCGAAGTAAACGGCTATCTGGCCGTCCGGCCCGCGGAATGAGCCCGGAAAGAAGTCGGGCATTAAAGCAGCCGGCACGCTGTAGAAGTAAGCCGTGCCTGTCCCCATGGCGATCAGCGTAAACATGTTGGGGCTGCGATTGACCAGGGAAGCCCACGCGCGCTGGAAAAATGGCCAGCCGCCCCATAACACAACAGGCGTCGCCAGCAGAAGCTCGATCCATGTAATGACTCGTGCAGAAAATAACTTTTGCACCGGTTGGCCCGGAATCATTTCCGACATGCCCATGAACAAAACCGGAGCTGTCAGCGCCACGCTCGTCCAGAACCTCCGGTTCATGTCGACCAGTTCCGGACTGGTCTCTGCTTCGGCTGTTACCAGGCGCGGCTCCAAAGCCATTCCGCAAATTGGGCAGGAACCGGGCTCGCTGCGAACAATTTCCGGATGCATGGGACAGGTATACTCCGTATCGCTGCTCGATGCTTCGTTCGCCGATGGCTCTACGTATTTAGCCGGATCTGCACGAAATCTCTCCAGGCAATGCTGACTGCAGAAAAAATAAGTACGTCCCTCGTGTTCTTGCTTGGCGAAGGCGTTATTCGGATCCACCTGCATGCCACAGACCGGATCTCTCTGTATGTGCCGAGGATCTTCATGCCGATTGTGCATAGCACGCCTAATTTATCATCGGTGCTCCAGCTTTCCGATGAATGTGAATTTGCGTCAGCACTAGTCCGGATTATTCACGATTCTTCACCGCAGAGGCGCAAAGAGCGCGAAGATAACGCGGAGGATGGGGCTGAAGCTTGGAGTATGAAGACTCGTCAAGAGAGTGCATTCTGTTGTTAAATGCTTCGGTCTTCATACTCCAAGCTTC
>DASYPF010000345.1:0-5509 GCA_036006905.1 Acidobacteriota bacterium | reverse complement strand
GAACGTTGAAGTTTTGCGCCGGGAGCTACGTTTGTGAGCTAGCAAGATTATGAATTCTGATAACGGTTCGCAGTGGACGTTTTGTCGCTAGTCAGCAAACGGGGACATAGCCACCGAGGTTGTTCCACCACGGCCGGTTCCACGGATGACCGTAGCTCTACCCGCTGCGAGTTGTTGAACGGGCGGCGCCAAGCCCTTACCTGTTGGTGGCCGCTGAGGTGGTTATCGAATCAGTCTTACGCTTGTCGTTGTCTTTGGACGCCTTCTCCTCTGCGGCCCTGCGGAATGCGTCGAAATCTGCCCAGACAACCTGTACGGTCTTTTCGTCGAAGACCTTGATGATGGGTTCCTCGCCCTTCGTAGAATAGATGACAAGCTTCGCCTGCCCGCACTGCGGATTGATGGCGTCGGGAGGATACAAATATATGCCTTTGAAGGTTGCATCCTCCATCTTCACGGCCCGATTGTGCACCGAGACGCTCACCGGCACGCGACCTGGATGGATCGGCTGCACTTCCTTTTCTCCGCAGAAGAGCTGCATTTTCCGGAAGTCGTCCTTGAACTTGAGCTTTGCCGGAGCGTTGGGAGTAAGGAAGGCGCGTCCGAAGCCTGCACCGACCCCCTCCCTGGCCTTCGCTTGGACATAAACTTCGAAAACCGCTGGGTGCGCACCGGCGTCCTCCAGCCATTTCTTCGGAGCGTCGGAATCGTCTTCGCTTGCAACGGTGTCCCGTTGCTTATTGTTGCGCTTCTGGCGCGCGCGTTCGGCTTGCAGACGCCCCTCCTCGTGCTCGCGAAAGTCAAGCGGAGGCGTAGAGAGCGCGATATTAAAGTCACCGACGCTCAGATAGTAAGGACGCGCGTCAAACTTTTCTCTCTGTAGAGCCGCCTTGAGACCTTCGACCGGATACGGAGTCAAAGGCTCGACAGGTAACAGAGTGCCGGAAGGGGGAACGCCCGTGGCTTTCGCGCGGTTCATTTCAATCAGCGCTGACGCTTCTTCGATGCGAACGATCCCCGATACGCCCGGTCCTGCGCCATCGCGCTCGCCAAATGTGGTCAATCCCACCACTTGGCCGGCATTGTTGAACAGCGGCCCACCGGAGTTCCCAGGGTTGATATTGATGTCTGAGATGAGGATATGTTCTTGGACCTTACTGATAATGCCAGTGGTAATGATTTTCTCCAGGCTGAGCGGGCTGCCAATGGTGAACACGCGCTCTCCCTCCTGAACTGGCGTTGCTCCTTTTGATGCCTGGGCCAGAGGAGCTGGAACAGCGCTCGGGAAGGAGGCAATGTTTACCCAGAGAAGGGCGACGTCCTTTGCCGGATCGGCGGCGATCAGCTTCGCTACGATCTTGTGTTCGCGATCAAACTGTACGGCGAGATAGCCCGAGCTGCCCACGACATGCTGGTTGGTCAGGACGAGCCCCTTGTTGTCTACAAAGAATCCCGTGCCATGTCCCAGTTCGCTCCGCACAGTCACAACGCTGTTCTTCAGCCGCTTAAACTGTTCTGATAGATCGCCGCCTCTGCTATTAGCGGATTCCGGCGGCGCTGCCTCGGAGACCTCCTCGGTCTTGGCGTTGTCATTGGTCAGATCTAGACTCTGCTCGCCACCCGACAACTTCACTTGCAAGGTCCAGCTGAAACGCTTTCCGGCGAACTCCACTGCCTTTGGCGTCGTGACCGCATATATTCCTCGCGGCAAAGACGTCTCGGCAGTGCCGTCCAATCCAGTCTTAACCTCCGCGGTTTTGACGACACCCTGGAGCGATACCACGAGAAAGGGCACGGGCTTCTGGTTCAGGTCCTTATCGACGAGGACTATCCGGACGCGGACCTTTACCGAACTCTGCTGCGCGGGGAGCGCGAAAGCACAAGCGAGGAAGGAAAAAAAGGCGACACAAATATCGCGGCGCATCATGACCATTCTCTCCTCAAGCGAAATTCTGGCGTAATTTGATATTTAAGCAGCCGCTTCGTCGGGTCAACAAGGCCGTACAAATGCGCAACGAGTCGATCAACTGACCGTGCGGACAGGGCGAGGGTATTGGTGTAAACCGGGATTCGGAACACCCTCTATTGAACCGATTCAATGCTTGACCAGCCATGCCTCCTGCGAATAAATTGCAGGACCTGTCTGGTTCGTGAATGTGGGAGAAGAATTATGACTGCGTCAAAACCGGCGCCTGCGCCAAAAATGACGGTTCCCTTCTATGGGCACGCCCGCCAGTATCGGAGCATCAAGAACGAGATTGACGAAGCATTCCATGCCGTCATCGAAAGCGAATCTTACGTAATGGGCTCCACGCTGGAGCGCTTCGAAAAGGAACTAGCCCACTATTTTGGAATGAAACTCGCTGTCGGGGTGAACTCGGGTACGCCGGCGGAGGCTTTATGCTCGTAAAAAGAGAATTTTGACCGAAACTTTCCCCGAGGTAACGGTGTTGGGGCGGTTACTTTCGCGGAAAGTGCCGAACACTGAGCCATGACGAGCATCGCGGATGAGTTATGGCAGGCTCGTCGGTGTCCTGATTCAGATTTGGATAGCTTTCCGTGGGCCTTCTTTGAAATGTGCGCCGCCGGAGGATAACGCTCAGAAATTCCGGCGCACGACACGGTCGAGTCCGTGCATTCAAGCGTACCGCCTGAAGTCCGTGCCGAACCGGCACAATCTACGCCTTACTTGCCGTCCGAGGCGGAGGCGTTTGCGGCGCGCGCTCGCAGTACGGCTGGCTTCAACTCGTCCTTCGAGTCTCCTGCATCCGTTGCGGGCGGCAGTGACGTTGACTATCGGCGAGAAATGCGAGAGGCTGCGCGTAACTCCATTGCTTCGAAATCTGAGGTGAAACAGGTCTTGGAACCCAGATTATCGTCCTTGATTGAGGCGGCGGAAAAAAGAGACGGACCGGCAACCGAACAGCTCTTCAGCGCGCTTTACTCTGAACTGCACCAGCTGGCGAAACGGCAACTGGCGCGGCGCGGCGGTGGCATCAGTTTAGCGGTAACGGAACTCCTGCACGAAGCCTATCTAGACATAGCGGCGAGAAACGGGGCTGACTCTCCAGACGAAGGCCACTTCATGGGATACGCAGCGCGAGCGATGCGAGGGCTGATCATAGACTATGCCCGCAACCGTCAGGCCCAGAAACGCGGAGTCAATTCGAAATCACTTCCCTCGAAGACACCGTGGCAGAAGGGACCGCCGATGAACGCGAATTGGCACAGATCGACGAGGCACTCGATAAACTGGCGGTCGTCGAGCCGGATCTGGCGGAGTCGTCGATATGAAATTTTTTTGCGGGTTTTCGTTCGCCGACATCTCCGCGATGCGAAACGTATCAGAGCGGGCGGTTCAGCGCAGGTGGGAGAAGGCGAGGATCTACCTCCATCGCGAACTGCGCGCGGAACTGTCTTTGTGAGGACTTAGATGTCGACGCTGAGTCCAGACCAATGGCGGGCGCTGAGCCCCTACTTGGATAAAGCCCTTAGCCTGTCCGGCGACGCTCGCATAGCGTGGCTCGCCTCTCTCCGATCACAGGACCCAGTCCTGGCAAAGCAAATCGAAACGCTACTTGTTGAACACAATTCTGAGGAAGAGCACGGCTTCCTGCAGCAAGCACCGAAGGGCGTGTTTGACGGCGGATTCGTTGGCCAGGTCGTCGGCGCGTACAAGCTTGTTTCGTTGATCGGCCGTGGCGGTATGGGGACGGTATGGCTCGCAGAACGAAGCGATGGGAGATTTGAAGGCAAGGTCGCAGTCAAGTTCCTGAACTTTGCTCTTGCTGGCCGCGGCGGAGAAGACCGGTTCAAACGAGAGGGCGCGATCCTCGCCCGGCTTTCCCACCCGCACATTGCAAAGCTACTCGACGCAGGTGTCACTGCTGCTGGACACGCTTACCTTGTGCTCGAGTACATAGAAGGAGAGCCTATTGACGGCTATTGTGACGGGCGCAATCTTGCTACCGAGGCCCGCGTCCGTTTGTTTCTCGACGTACTCGGTGCAGTCGGCCACGCTCACGCAAATTTGATTGTACACCGCGATATCAAACCCACCAATGTGCTGGTCAGCAAGGATGGCCAAGTAAAGCTTTTGGATTTTGGGATCGCCAAACTATTGCAGGCAGAAGGTCAGGAAAGAGCCGCGACTCTGCTGACGCAGGAGGGAGGGTCCGCGCTCACTCCAGAATTTGCCGCGCCCGAGCAGATTACCGGCGCTCCAGTCACCACCGCGACCGACGTTTATCAACTCGGGGTTTTGTTGTACCTCTTGCTGACAGGTCAACATCCAACGGTGCGGGACGGGGCCTCGCCGGTAGAGTTGATGAAATCAATTCTTGACGTTGACCCTGAGAAACCTTCCGAAGTTGGAGCGCCGAGGGGCAAGCCGACGGCAGGCCCTGCGCCACCTGAAGTTCGTGCCGAGAAGTTACGGCGAGAGCTTCGCGGGGATCTGGACACAATCCTTCTTAAGGCATTGCGCAAAATTCCGACAGAACGGTTCGGAGCCGTGAATGAGTTCGGCGATGACCTCAGACGGTATCTGCGCAACGAACCAATTCATGCCCGGCCCGACACGATTCGATATCGAGCGACCAAGTTCGTCCGCAGGCATCGTGCCGCGGTCGCGTTTGCAACACTGGCTGTGGTTGGCACGCTCGCCGGTTTGGTTGGCACGCTGCTACAGGCACAGAGGGCACGGAGCGAGCGCGATTTCGCGCTACAACAAGTCGAACGGTCCGAAGTCCTCAACGAGTTTCATCAGTTTCTGCTTTCTGATGCTGCGCCTTCGGGCAAACCTTTGAAGGTGAATGAGCTGCTCGGACGGGCCGAGCAGATCGTGAAGCGACAACACGCGGGCAACGATTCAAATCGGTTGCAGCTGATGATCTCGATCGGACGACAATACCTGGAGCAAGACGAACAAGCGAGTGCGCGACGCGTCCTTGAGGAAGCGTACAAGTTGTCCGGGGGACTGACCGACCCATCGCTGCGGTCCGCAGCGTCATGCACTTTCGCCGCCGCTTTGGCGCGCGACCTGGAACTCGAGCGCGCGGAAAAGTTATACCAAGAAGGCTTGCGGGAATTGCCCAAAGGCCCTCAGTTCGCACTGCAGCGGGTTAGCTGCCTACAAAGTGGAATGGAGATCGTTCAGGAAACCGGCAATATTCGGGAAGGCATCGCGAGGGCGGAAGAGGCGCGCCGTGTCCTGGAGGAGTCACCGTTCGATTCTGACGTCTTAGAGTTGCAGCGCTGGACGGATCTCGGAAAAGCGTACGGTTCTGCCGGGCAAGATGCAAAGGCGGTCTCTGCTTATCAGCGGGCGGGCGCACTCTTAACATCCGTTGGAAGGGATGAGACGGGATCTGCCGTCATCTTGTTCAGCAACTGGGCACTCGCATTGGACCAAATCGGACGCCCACTCGAAGCGGAGAAACTTTACCGCCGCGCAATCGACACCGGAAGGGCCCACGACACCAAAGATATCGTGTCTCCTATCGTGCTG
>DASYPF010000344.1:0-6232 GCA_036006905.1 Acidobacteriota bacterium | reverse complement strand
GGGAAGTCGGCAGAGTGCGTGCCGCCTGTGACATAAGCATTGCCTGCTGCGTCCAGCGCGATGCCCAGAGCAAAATCCGTGCTGCTGCCTCCGACATATGTCGAGTAGACAAGAGCAGAGCCGGTGGGATTTAACTTAGCGACGAACGCGTCCTCTATTCCTCCCAATAACCTCTTCAAGGCTCCCGGCGTTGTCGGAAAATTGGTTGAGAAAGTCGCACCGGCGACGTAGGCATTGCCTTCTGTATCGACGGCTATTCCAAAACCTTGATCGCGCCCGTTGCCTCCCAGGTAGGTGGAGTAGACGAGGGCAGAACCGGCCGCGTTGAGTTTCGCCACAAAAGCATCTGGGAAAAACCCGCCGCTGAAAAAGCTCTGGACGGTCCCAGGCGTGATGGGAAAGTTGGCTGATGTGGTTTCTCCGGTAACATAGGCGTTTCCTGTTGAATCGACCGCGATCCCAAAGCCTTGATCACGTCCGCTGCCACCGAGGTAAGTCGAGTAATCCAGAGTCGGGTCGATTACCAGGGGCCTGCTGCCGTCATATTCAGGCAATCGGAAGCGCAACCGGTGCATACCTTCAAGAACGTAGCGGCTGGCGATTTCCTTCCGGAGTCCATCGATCTCCTGATAGACAATTGCCTTTCGCTGAAGAATTACGCCTCCAGGTGCGTGCAGCAGAAGATCTCCGTTGGAACTGACTTCGACCTTATCGGCGCCCTCGATGTCAAACGCGATCTTTCCGGCGTCGGCGCCAGGGTGAACTATAAAGTCATACTCAAGCTGATGCTGGTTTCCGTAGTAGACGAGGTCAATACCGGGATAAACTTCGTGCAACCGAACCCTTGAATAGGTTGGGATATCAGTAAGCCACTTCCTCGCGTCACTTCCGATAAAATAGTTGCTCCGGCCAGGCAGCATCTCGATCCCTTCAATCTTGGAAACCGACGACGCGCCCACAAGCTTCATTCGTAAGACCGTTTCGGATCCCAAGTTTCCCGTCGTGGTTTCCGGTTCCCCGTTTTCATCTGTAGATGCCCGCGAATAAGGCCTCACTGCAGCTTCGCCATCTCGTAATCCGCGATTCGCAATCCGCATTCGCAGCACTGCTTCTGTCGTAGTGAGAAATAAATCATAGCCCCTGCTGCGTGCCAGGAATTTGACCCGAGAATCGGTTTGCCCGCAATTGAGCTCAAAAGAGAGCGGTAGCTTGCCGTAATTCTCATCCAGACGCATTGCTGCCTGCGCGGCGGGGGGCGCGGCGGCCGTGCTGTTTCGATTTTCTGCAAAGATCGGGCTGTGGCCGGCGAAAATGCAAAATGCCAGCATCAACAGCGTGATGATCCTCATCGTTTTTTTTCTTTCAATCTCATCTTGGTTCGATCCCGTCATGGCACCCTCCTTTTTCTTTCCGCCGGCGGGAACCGCTCATGTTGCGGTGCGGCTTTCACCGGCAGATCCAGTTGGAGCTACGATCGGAATTCTTGGCTCTAAACGATAAGGCGGGTCCCAGGGGGAAGGTGTGATCCTCTTTCCACTCGCGGTAACGTGCGGAATATCACGGGCGGTAATGTGCGGAAAATCACGAAAGATGCAAATTACGAATGTCGAATGACGAATGGCGAATGCGGAATGACGAATTTCGAATGACGGGGGTCGAATGACGAGGGTCGAATGACGAATGGCGAATGAGTTGTCCGTGGTGTGTTGTCCGTGGTCGCTGGCTCGGTAGCCGTAAGCTCTCAGCGATCACGATTCCCTCAATTAGAATCACTTAATCGAAGCTGAAAGCTGACAGCCAGCCGTCAGCATGGACCACGAACAACTGACCACCTACATTCGCCATTCGCCATTCGTCATTCGTCATTCGTCATTCGTATTCGTCATTCGTCATTCGTCATTCGTCATTCGTCATTCCAACTTCGTCATTCGTACTTCACGCCGCCTTCACGCTCAGCACTTCGTAGAACTGCAGCGGCTTGCTTTTTCCTTTCAGGTGAGCTTCAGGCATCTGCCGGCACTCAAACTGATCTTTGACCAGTTGGTAAGTGTTTTCGGTGATCAGAATCGTCGTGCCGAATTCTTTGTTAAGCGACTCCACGCGAGAGCAGGTGTTGACACCGTCTCCGATGGCGGTGTACTGAAGCCGCTTGGCGGAACCGATATTTCCCACGATTACCTCATCAGTATGAATGCCGATGCCGATGCCGATGGGGGGCTTTCCTTGCATGCTTCGTTCGCCGTTGATCTTGGCCAGCAGCGCCTTCATCCGGAGACTGGCGCGGACGGCCCGCTGCGCATGGTCGGGCGTATCTTCAAAGGAGCCAAACACCGCCATCATTCCATCGCCGATAAATTTATCCAGCACTCCTCCCTCGGCAAAAACAGCCTCGACCATCTCAGAGAAGTATTCGTTTAGAAACCCTACTACCTGCGTCGGTGTCATCTGTTCAGACATCGAAGTGAAATTACGGATGTCGGAAAAGAGAATGGTAACGTTGCGGCTCTCCCCTCCGAGATTGATCTCGCCTTTAAGCACTTTTTCTGAAACCTGTGTTGCCACATACTGGCCGAACACGGCTTTCACTCTCTCGCGCTCTTGCAAGCCATGAACCATGTTGTTTAAGGCAGTGCCCAGTTGTCCGATTTCATCCTTGCCCATCCCATGAGCCTCAGTATTCAAGTCGCCCTGCTGGATCCGCGCTGCGACGTGCATCAGTTCCCGAACCGGTCTTTGGACGTACACGGAGATCTGCTGTGAACCTACCAGACAAGCAACCGCCAACACGATGACCATGATCAGGAAGCGAGCACGTAATGAACGCAGCGTCGCTTCGGCTTCAGCTTGACTGATCTCCGTCATGAGCATCAACGGCTTGGGATTAATAGTGGCCGGGCTTCTGACAGGCCGATAAAACATCAGCCTCTCCTGTCCTGCTTTGTTCTTCGCAACCAGCGAGCCGGTCTGGTTCTGGAGGCCCAATTGAACTGCAGGATAACTGGAAATATCCTCGTTGACTCGTTTGACATCCGGATGAGCCAGGATGCGGCCATCGTAATTGACAATGACAGCATACCCGCTGACGTTAAATTTAGTCGTTTGGATCAGCTCCAGCACGTCGCCCTGCAAGTCGTAACGGGCACTCAGAGCTGCAATGGTTCGGTTTTGAAGGGAACGGACCGGGACACTCAGATTCAAAACGTACTCCTTGAAGGCCGGCGAAATAAATGGATCCGACGCAAAAGCGCCACCTTCCAGGCTGACGGCGGCGGCCACACGGTTCATCGGATCAATGACCCCGGTCACGCTTCTCTCGGCTAGAGTGTTCGATTGCGCGTCGGTGATCCGCAACTGCAGCAAACGCGGATTGAGCTCCTGCGTCTCACGGAACTTTTCTACTAGCTGTGATGCAGTGCTCTTCCCTATTTTTGGGCCAAAGACGCGAGCCAAATGCCCCATCTGGTCCAGAGCTGTTTTAATATCAATCTGAACCTGTGACTCGACGATCTCTCCGACATTTGCCAAATCAGCCACTATCTGCTGTTTCAACACCTGGCGCGCGGCCTCATAACCCCACACCCCGCCGATCAAAGAGGCAGCCAAACCGGCTCCTACCAGAGCCAGCATCATCGTGATGAGAAAGCCATGCTTCAACTTGGCGAACCAGCGGAGCCTCACTGCGATAAAGAAAACGATAAAAAAGGCAGTGCACAGGACAATAGTGATCGCCAGTGAAGTGTTAATGAAAATAGACATCGACGGGTTCCCTCCTCCCAGAACTCGGCCAGCCACCAAGTGCGAATGACGAAGTTCGAATTTCGAATGATGTCCGTGGTTAGTGGTCCATCGTATTTCCGCTCTCAGCGGTTAGCTATCAGGCACCTTTGGCTTCGAGCAAGTCATTCTATTCGAGTAAGTCATTCTAATTGGCAAGACTGAATGCTGATCGCTGAAAGCTGACAGCTAGCTACTGACTATGGACGCCGGACAACTGACCAAGGATATCATTCGAAATTCGAACTTCGTCATTCGTACTTGGTAACATTCCCGGCCATATGCTCCTAGAATATGAAATTCAACTGACCCAAATACCGAAACGTCGTCCGCGCTCCACGCTGCAACGGGACAAAAAGCTGCTCGGCCGGATTGCTGGCGCGCCGTTCGTTCTGTAGGAAGAACAAATTTTGCCATTGAAGAAAGCGAGTCAAACCCAGGTCAAAACGAAACGCGTGCACGGCGATGTTCACTCCGGATCCTGTTCCGAGATCGTCGTCAGTAAACTGTGAGATCAGCGAGTTGGCATCCTTAATGGCGAACTGATAGAGAAAACGCACGTCACGGGGCGCCCTTACCACGCCCAGATTTGCCGAGGCCATTACCGCATCGCGCAGTTTGCTGGTTCCCATGTTCCTCACAACCTGTAAATCGAGCCACCAGGGCAGCTCGTGGCCGCCGAATTTTGTCCCTTTGTTTTCCAGCCGATATGCCAGCCGGGCGATTTGAAAATGGGGCGCGTTATAGATGGCTCCGCCTGCTGTCGTGGTTGCATTGCCTGTTCCACCGAGCGGTCCTGACAGCACAATCCCCAGGGCGTTGCTCACCAGAACCGGAAAACCATTTGCCAGCGATGCGAGCTGAATCTGGTTTGCGTTGCGATAGATTTGAACGTCGCTTGTGAGCTGATGGCTCCAGCTGTTGCTAAGATCTCCTTTGATCACCAATCCGGGATGAAACATCAGCGTATCTCTTACTTTTTCACCCACCCGGAAGCCGGCTGCGATGAAAGGTGAGCCTGGAGCGAGAATTACAACATTCGGATTGCTTAGAATGTACTCCCCCATCCGGAACTCCAACCTTTTCATAGATTGAAGTTCAAGCGGGATGGACAGGCTCTGCTGAAACCCGTTGAAACGCACGTCATCATCCCAGAGGAACCGCATATTATCGGCAAACACTTCTTCCATGCGGCCGCCACGCATGTCGAATTTGGAATTTGGATGAAATTGAATGTAAGCCTCAGCGATGGAAAATGGATGTTTGGCGACGATGCCGGCGAAATCCTGATCGTTGGTAATCGCGTTGCTCAACGGGCCGGTAGAAAGCTGCATGTGGAACCGGAATCGAGAATCCAGGTCTTTGTCCACATTCAAGCGCAATCGATAGCGGGAGCGGATATTTTGCAAAGGGCCTGCCACCCCGTTGCCGGAACGAACCTGCGCGTCACCGCGAAAGCGAAAATCGCCGCTGAACCGGAAACCGCCCAGGTTCTTCAGGATTTCATCCATTTTCTGAGCCTGACTGTCGACCCTGGCAGCCTGTTGAGCGACTTCTTTTTCCATTGCCGACGGCACGGCCTCCTCGGGGCGAACCGTGGTATCGTTCAGGGCGTCAGCTCTGTCTGAGCCAGCATCCGATGTTGCCATGCCGCCCACCGCGCGAAATACAGCCGGCAGCAACGATTTCGCGCCGGGAGCCGGCAGTGACTGAACAATCCGCTCCAGCAATCCCCCTTGTTCTTTCAATGCGATCCGCAGTTGATCAATCTCCTTCTGCTGCTGCTCGACCCGATGTTGCAAAAGTTGAATAGCTCTGTTTTTCTCCGAATTCTCCGATGCTGACTCCGCTCGGGCGGCCGTCGATTCTCTAGTTTGCCCTGCCAGTGAAAATTTCGGCGCCAGACTTCCGAGAAAGAGAACTGAGATCGTGAACAGCCGAGCCATCCCTCGTTTTCTCATTCCGTCACTCCTTATGATTCAGATCATTCACAAACGCTCACCACGGAGGCGCAGCGCGACCATGGGCCGCAACCAAATCGTAGAGACACGATATATCGCATCTCCACAATCAGACCTCATAATCTGCCATATCTTTGTTTCGTCTGTGTAACGAGTTGGTAACTTCTTGGCCTTTTTTGGTGAGGTTTTGAGGAATAGCCGGGGGCAGAGTCCGCCCCAGGCAGGCGGCGCCCCCGGTTGGCAATTCCCATGATTTATCTCCGCACGCTGAAGGCGTGCTATAGAAAATTGGCCAGCGTCAACTCAGTCTTTGCCTTCTCCCTGACGAATACCTCCAGCATCTTTATCGCACCCCTCTAGAAAACTTGGTGCGCAGAAAGTTCACAAAACGGTCAAATTTTGAAGCAGCATCGAGGCCACCATGGGGCTTGTCCCCATGGAGCCGTGATTGGAAACTAACTGTATCGCAACTTACGTCTCCCGCCACCACGGGGCTT